>JAZNPJ010000062.1:0-2390 GCA_045589635.1 Clostridia bacterium | reverse complement strand
TAAATTTTGATTACGTAAATTTTCTATTCTATTAACTAAATTTGGATGAGTCGAATTAATTTCAGCAAACCATACCCAAAATCCTGAATCTAGTCTCGCAGATTTAATAAAATCATCGATATTAACATTTTTATAAAGTTTTTTTCCAGCTAATATTGCTAGTAGTCCATCTAAATTGTTTTGCTTAACTAAATATGATGCAATATTATCACAAGAATATTCACAAGCTCTTGAATATGCTGTGCCTAAGAATGGTATAATTTTAGCACATACGATATATTTATCACGAGTCAAATGCCCTCTTTTAATATGTGCTAATTCATGTGCAATAATAAAATCTACTGCACTTTCGCCTTGTTCAAAAGCTAGTTCCATGACATCTGAATATAAAACAATAAAATCTCTAAAACAGAAGCGTGTTGCAAAAGCATTTAATAATCCCCCAGATTGTACCATATAAACAGTTGGAGTTTTTTCTAAGTTTAATTGAAATGAAAAATCTTTTATTTTTTTATATATTTCTGGGAATTGAGACTCTGTAATTTTTATTGCATTATGTAAAAATTACGATTAAATTATTACATAAAAGTTTATACGACTTATTATGTCATTATCAATATTATAATAAACATGGAGGAAGAATGATGAAGGAATTAAATCTCTTAAAGAAGAATGACCCGGAGCTTTTTGAAGCTGTTATGAAAGAAACAGGTCGTCAAAGAAATAAGATTGAGCTTATTGCATCAGAAAACTTTGTTTCAGAAACTGTTATGGAGGCTAATGGTACACCGCTTACAAACAAATATGCCGAAGGCTATCCCACAAAGCGTTATTATGGCGGTTGTGAGTATGTAGATATAGTTGAAGACCTTGCAAGAGACAGAGCAAAAGAAATTTTTGGGGCAGGTTATGCAAATGTTCAGCCTCACTCAGGTGCACAGGCTAATATGGCGGTGTTTTTTGCACTTCTTGAGCCCGGTGATACAGTGCTTTCAATGAGTCTGGCTCATGGCGGACATCTTAGCCATGGTTCACCAGTTAATATGTCGGGCAAATATTTTAATATTGTACCTTATGGAGTAAGTGAGGATGAAAATGTAATAGACTACGAAGAAGTAAGACGTCTTGCGATAGAGTGTAAACCAAAGCTTATCCTTGCGGGTGCTTCTGCATATCCAAGAACAATAGATTTTGCGAAGTTTTCAGAAATCGCAAAAGAGGTTGGCGCATACCTTATGGTTGACATGGCACATATTGCAGGTCTTGTTGCTGCAGGAGAGCACCCATCACCAATGGATTATGCAGACGTTGTTACAACAACAACACACAAGACACTAAGAGGTCCAAGAGGTGGTTTGATACTTACAAAAGACCCCGAATTCGGTATGCAATTCAATAAGGCAATATTCCCCGGAATTCAAGGCGGACCGCTTATGCACACAATAGCTGCAAAAGCTGTATGTTTTAAAGAGGCACTTTCTCCTGAGTTTAAAGTATATCAAAAACAAGTTGTTAAGAATGCCAAAGCACTTGCAGGGGCTCTTAAAGAGGAAGGCTTTAAGCTTGTCAGCGGCGGAACAGACAATCATTTGATATTAGTTGACTTAACACCTATGGATGTTACAGGTAAGGATGCAGAAAAGCTTCTTGATGAGGTTGGAATTACTGTAAACAAAAATGCAATTCCGTTTGATACAAGAAGTCCGTTTGTTACAAGCGGTATCAGAATAGGTACACCTGCAACAACATCACGTGGTTTTGTTGAAGAAGATATGAAGGAAATTGCAAAACTTATAAAGCTTACAATAACTGACTTTGAAAATTCACAGGACGAAATCCGTCAAAGAGTTGATGCTCTGTGCAAAAAATATCCGTTATACGAATAATTGAAAGGACTCAATATAATGACAAATATGGGCGTAAATGAAATAAGAGAAAAATTTCTTAGTTTTTTTGAATCAAAGGGTTGCCTGAGACTCGGAAGTTTTTCGCTTGTTCCCAAAAATGATAATAGCTTGCTTTTGATAAATTCAGGAATGGCACCAATGAAATTATGGTTTACAGGTGCTGAAATTCCGCCAAGAAAAAGAGTAACTACATGTCAGAAGTGTATCAGAACGGGTGATATCGAAAATGTAGGTAAAACTGCAAGACATGGTACATTCTTCGAAATGCTTGGTAACTTTTCTTTTGGTGATTATTTTAAAAGAGAGGCAACTGCATGGGCATGGGAGTTTTTTACAAAGGTTATGGAAATTCCCGAAGAAAAGCTATGGGTGTCTGTTTATGAAAAACACGACGAGGCAAGGGATATATGGGTAAACGAGGTTGGTGACAGTGCTGATAGAATAGTTAAACTTGGTAAAGAGGATAACTTCTGGGAGCATGGT
>JAZNPJ010000061.1:0-1725 GCA_045589635.1 Clostridia bacterium | reverse complement strand
ATGACGATTCAGCAAGAATCTTCTGACCGCAAAAAGAATCGCAATAGCTGTAACTGTAATTACATTTTCCCAGGGTGCAGTATGTCCTACTATCAACTGACGGGCAAGCGCAAAAGCTAAAACCTCAATAATTGTTTCTGGAGTGTGCTTACAAAGCATCTTTATAAGCTCGGCACCAATAGCAAGTGTAATTGCCTTATCTAAAATCACTACAAGCGAATCAATACCATCTTTAATAAATGAAAGATTAAACATATCTATCACTATCCACACAGCCAGAATTACTACTGCAACACCCACAAGAAATGATATAAAAAGCTCAATAAGATAGCTTATCTCAAACATTTTATCCTGAAGTTTCTTTCTCATAATGCTTTCTCCTTTATATTTGGTTTTATTAAACCTGACATTTGTCCTTTAAATTTAAATATTGTATAAACACACACCCTTCATTATACCACAAATTACCTCTTTTTTCAATAGGTTTAGAGCATTTTATCCATAAATTTTGCATTTTTGCTTATATTGACAAAAAATTCTTTTTGTGATAAACTTTTAGAAAAAAATGAAAGGCAATTAAACATGGATAAGAATGAATTTATAAAGAATAATTTTGGTATTTCCGACAAAGTTTTGGAGCTTATAGACACTGCCGAAAAGAGAGTCTTGGGACAATTTAAAAGAGTAGAGGATATTGCACAAATAAATCAGTTAAAGGTCATGAAGGCTTTTTATGATAACAACATATCCGAAACACACTTTACCTCAACCTCAGGCTACGGCTACGACGACATAGGCAGAGATACCTTAGACAAGGTATATGCACAGGTTTTTGGTGCAGAGGACGCACTTGTAAGATACAGCTTTGTAAATGGCACACATGCACTCTCTACAATGCTTTTTGGCGTGTTGCGCCCAGGTGATTTGCTTGTTGCCATAACGGGCAAGCCATATGATACATTGGAGGAAGTAATAGGTATATCAGGTAATGTAGGCAATGGCTCACTAAAGGATTTTGGAATTGACTACAAGCAAATCGACCTAAAAGATACTCAACCCGACTATAATAAAATAAAAGACGTTTTATCTAAAAACCTCGTAAAAGCGGTTATGATACAACGCTCAAAGGGTTATGGTTGGAGACCCAGCTACAGTGCAGAGCAAATTGGTAAAATAATAAAATTTGTAAAAGAGGTTTCGCCACAGACCATTTGCATAGTTGACAACTGCTACGGAGAATTTGTCGACACTAAAGAACCCACTGATTTTGGTGCAGACCTTATGGCAGGCTCTCTTATAAAAAACCCCGGAGGCGGAATTGCACCATCGGGCGGATATATTGCAGGCAAGGCCAAATATGTTGAGCTTTGTTCATACCGCTTTACTTCAGTCGGCATAGGCAAAGAGTGCGGTGCATCCCTGGGTATGAACAAGGTTTTATATCAAGGCTTGTTTTTAGCACCGCACATTGTGTCGCAGGCGATAAAATCTGCACTTCTGTGCTCAGCAGTATTTGAGGAATTAGGATTTGAGGTCGACCCAAAGCCTACCCAAAACCGTTATGATATAATTCAATCAATAAAATTTGGCACACCCGAGGGTGTTATTGCATTTTGTCAGGGCATACAAAAAGGCTCACCCGTAGACAGTTTTGTAACTCCTATGCCATGTGATATGCTCGGATATCAGGACCAGGTTATTATGGCTGCAGGTGCATTTATACAA
>JAZNPJ010000060.1:0-12813 GCA_045589635.1 Clostridia bacterium | reverse complement strand
CGACCCTGTATGGGCAACACTTGAGGTTGGCGGAATTGGTCAGGACGGTAGACATATGGTTACCAAAAATGACTTCAGATTCTTGCACACATTAGAGAATATGGGACCATCACCAGAGCCTAATTTAACAGTTTTGTATTCTTCAAGACTTCCCGAAGAATTTAAGAAGTATGCATCATTTATTTCTATTACAACAAGCTCTGTTCAATACGAAAATGATGATGTTATGCGTCCTGTATGGGGCGATGACTACTCAATCTGTTGTTGTGTATCTGCAACTCAGACTGGTAAGGAAATGCAGTTCTTCGGCGCAAGAGCAAACCTTGCAAAATGTTTGTTATATGCAATGAACGGCGGTGTTGACGCAAAAACAAAGCAACAGGTAGGTCCTGCATACAGACCTATTACAAGCGAATACCTTGATTATGATGAAGTTATGCAAAAGTATGACATGATGATGGACTGGCTTGCAGAGTTATATGTAAACACATTAAATGTCATTCACTATATGCACGATAAATACTACTACGAGGCAGCTGAGCTTGCTTTAATAGATACAGATGTAAGACGTACATTTGCAACAGGTATTGCAGGTTTCTCACATGTTGTTGACTCTCTAAGTGCAATTAAATATGCAAAGGTAAAAACAATCCGTGATGAGGACGGAATAATTATTGATTTCGAAACAACAGGCGATTTCCCAAGATACGGAAATGATGATGATAGAGCTGACGATATAGCTGTATGGCTTTTAAAGACATTTATGAACAAGCTAAGAAAGCACCACACATACAGAGACAGTGAGCCTACAACATCAATTCTTACAATTACATCTAACGTAGTTTACGGAAAAGCGACTGCAGCACTTCCTGACGGAAGAAAGGGAGGCGAACCGCTTTCACCGGGTGCAAACCCAAGCTATGGAGCAGAAAAGAACGGTCTTTTGGCATCACTAAACTCTGTTGCAAAGCTTCCGTATGAGTATGCGCTTGATGGTATTTCAAATACTCAGACAATAAGCCCCGAAGCTTTGGGACATAATATTGATGAGCAAACAAACAATCTTGTAAATGTACTTGACGGATACTTCGGCCAGGGTGCACATCACCTTAACGTAAATGTATTCGGTACCGAAAAGCTTATTGATGCAATGGAGCATCCCGAAAAAGAGGAATATGCAAACTTTACAATAAGAGTTTCGGGTTATGCAGTTAAGTTTATAGACTTAACACGTGAGCAACAGCTTGATGTTATTGCAAGAACATGCCACAAGTCTATGTAATAAGGAATTTAAAATGACTGGATATATTCATTCAACGGAGAGCTTCGGGTCCGCAGACGGACCCGGAGTTCGTTTCGTTATATTTACTGCAGGTTGTCCTATGCGGTGCAAATTCTGCCATAATCCTGACACGTGGAATATAAACACGGGAGAAAAACTGACCGCTGACGAGCTGTTAAAAAAAGCAATAAAATATAAAGTATACTGGAAAGATAACGGAGGGTTAACCGTCAGTGGCGGAGAGCCTCTTTTTCAGATTGATTTTTTATGTGAGTTATTCGAAAAAGCAAAGAAAATGGGAATACACACCGTGCTTGACACAAGCGGACAGCCATTTATGAGAGATGATAAGTTTTTAGAAAAATTCAATAAGCTTATGCAAAATACTGACCTTGTTATGCTTGATATAAAGCACATTGATGATGATAAGCACAAAAACTTAACGGGTCATACAAATAAGAACATACTTGATATGGCAAGATATTTATCGGAGATAGAAAAGCCGGTATGGATAAGGCACGTACTTATACCAACAATAAATGATGACGAGGAAAGTCTTAAAAAGCTTGGTGCTTTTATAAAAACACTAACTAATGTGGAAAAGGTTGAGGTGTTGCCATATCATACTCTCGGTATACATAAATGGGAGCAGCTTGGCTTAAATTACGAGCTTTCAGATGTTAAAACACCAACGCACGAGAGTGTAGATAAGGCATATAAAATTCTTACAAATTAAATAGCATATACTTCCTTACAAGAAATAACCATTGACGAAATAGTGTAAATAGTGTATAATGTGCTTGTATCTTTAAAAACAGAAAGGAATTTTTGATGTGAAAAAGAAGATTACAGCTCTTTTATGTGTTTTGGCTGTTTTAGCCACATCGCTTAGTGCATTTGCGCAGGGCGGGATTGCGGACCATAAAGGGACAAGCACAGAACAAATCGATATGGGAACAATGTCGGTGAATTCATATGTTAAATCGTATTTTGAATTATTTGAAGAATATGGAAATCAGTATGGGGTAGACCCCAATATCTTAGCGGCAATATGTCAGCAGGAGTCATCGGGCATTAACTGGAGCCACAGAGAAGACGGTTCTGAAATGCCTGCATGGGGAATTATGCAGATAGAAAAGAGCAACGAAAAGGCCTTTGCAAAATTCGGTCTTGAAACTACGGGCGAGGAATGGACTTTGGAGGACAGATTGGACCCCGAAAAGAGTATTGCATTTGCCTCGATGTTAATAGCCGAGCTTCTTGCGGCATATGATTGCGACTACGTAAAAATGCTTCAGGGCTATAATTTTGGTCAACCTGTACTTGATAAAATTATAGAGGCAACGGGCGAAGAGTGGATGGCAGAGCGCGAAAATGCAGTCGACTATGTAGAAAACTGGCCATACGAGAGCTATGGCGATAAAATGTATGTCGAAAGAGTTTTGGCATATTACCGTCCTATAATGACTTATAAGGGTGCTAAGGTAAGGGTAAATGGTGAGCTTATTCATTTTAAAAACCAGTATCCCATAATAGAGGATGAGCGTACGCTTATTCCCGTAAGAGGACTGTTCGAAAAGCTTGGTGCAAAGGTTAAATGGAACGAAAAAAAGTACGAGGTTACAATTTCGTATAAGGGTACGACCATTATTATTCCTATTGGCGAGAATTATACATACGTCAACGGAAAGCAGGAGATGCTTGATGTATATGCACGTCTTATAAACGGAAGAACAATGATTCCATTAAGGTTTGTTATGGATAATTTAGGCTTTGAAGTAGAGTGGGAAGAAGACACAAGAACAGTAAATGTAATAGCTTAAAAGCAAATAGGAAAGCGGAATATAAATATATTCCGTTTTTTTTGTTTTGTAAAAAACAAAATTGGGGTATTGACACATATGGGAATTTGTGTTATAATTATAAACTGTATAAATATTGCCCAAATTGGCAGACAAGCTGTTTTGGTGTTAAGTTAAGGATTTTAAAATGAGGTGATTAGCTAAAATGATTCATGAAATCGAAGCCGGAAAAAATACCCGTCTGAGCTATTCAAAGATTAAAGAGCCATTAGAAATGCCTAATCTTATTGAAGTTCAGAAAAATTCCTACAAATGGTTTATCGAGGAGGGTTTAAAAGAAGTATTCCACGATATTTCTCCCATAACAGACCATGCAGGAAAGTTAAGTCTTGAATTTTTTGACTACAAGCTTGAATACAATCCCAAGTATACAGTCGAGGAATGTAAAGAAAGAGATGCAAAATATGCAGCTCCTCTAAAAGTAAGCGTAAGACTTGTTAATATGGAAACAGGTGAAATTAAGGAGCAAGAAATATTTATGGGCGATTTCCCGCTTATGACAGAGCAGGGAACATTCATCATAAATGGTGCAGAGCGTGTTATTGTATCACAGCTTGTACGTTCTCCCGGAATGTATTATGAATTCCAGAGAGATAAGTCAGGTAAGCCTTTATATGCGTCAACTGTTATTCCATACAGAGGTGCATGGCTTGAGTACGAAACAGACTCAAATGACGTGTTCTCAATAAGAATAGACAGAACAAGAAAACTCCCCGTTACAGTATTTTTAAGAGCAATGGGGCTTGGTTCTAATGCAGACATTTTAGAAATGTTTGGTGATGATGTTCGTATAACATCAACACTTGCAAAGGACACGACTGCATCACGCGAGGAGGGTCTTCTTGAGATATACAAGAGATTAAGACCGGGCGAGCCTTTAAACGTTGAAAGTGCAGAATCACTTCTTATGAATATGTTCTTCGACCCAAAACGTTACGATTTGGCAAGAGTAGGACGTTATAAGTTCGATAAAAAGGTTGCAATATCTGCAAGAATTAAAAATCACGTTGCAGCAGAGCCTGTAGTTGACCCACAAACAGGCGAGATAATTGCAGAGGCGGGCGAAAAAATCAGTGCCGAAAAAGCAAACCAGATAGAAAGACTTGGTATAAACAAGGTAGAGCTTCTTATAGAAGATAAAAAGGTAAGAGTATTCTCAAACAACACTGTTTATATAGATGATTTTGTTGACTTTGATATAAGCGAATATCATCTTAAGAAAGTAAGTAAGGCAGTTTTAGACGAAATCCTTGAAGAAAATAAAACAGAGGAAGATATAAAAGAAGCAATAAGACTAAGAATAGACGAATTAAGTCCTAAGCATATCACAAGAGACGATATGTTTGCTTCTATTAACTACGTTTTAACACTTGCTATGGGAACAGGTACCATAGACGATATCGACCACTTAGGTAACAGACGTTTAAGAAGTGTAGGCGAATTGTTGCAAAACCAGATAAGAATTGGTCTTTCACGTATGGAAAGAACAGTAAGAGAAAGAATGTCTACACAGGAAATGGATATAATCACACCATCATCTCTTATAAACATAAGACCTGTTGCTGCAACAATCAATGAGTTCTTTGGTTCATCACAATTATCACAGTTCATGGACCAGCCAAACCCATTGGCAGAGCTAAGACATAAGAGAAGAATTTCGGCTTTGGGTCCCGGCGGTCTTTCAAGAGAGAGAGCGGGCTTTGAAGTAAGAGACGTTCACTATTCTCACTACGGAAGAATGTGTCCGATAGAAACACCGGAAGGTCCTAACATCGGTCTTATTACCTCGCTTGCAACATTTGCAAGAATTGATGAGTACGGCTTTATAGAAGCACCATACAGAAGAGTTGATAAAGAAACAGGCTGTGTAACTGACGAAATATTATATATGACAGCCGATATAGAAGATGATTACATCATAGCACAGGCAAACGAGCCGTTAGATAGCGAGGGAAAATTCCTTGATAAAAAGGTTTCTGCACGTTTTAGAGACGAAATCGTGGAAGTTGCACCTGACAGAATAGACTACATGGACGTTTCTCCAAGACAGCTTGTATCAGTTGTAACTGCTTGTATTCCATTCTTGGAAAACGACGACGCTAACCGTGCTCTTATGGGCTCTAACATGCAGTGTCAGGCAGTGCCGCTTCTTACAACAGACTCACCGATAGTTGGTACAGGTATGGAGCATAAGGTTGCACAAGACTCAGGAAGTGCAGTCCTTGCAAGAGAAGACGGTGTTGTAGAAAAGGTTGATTCAGATAAGATTATCATAAAGGGTGAGAGCGGAACAAAGCATACACATAAGCTTATTAAGTTTACACGTTCAAACCAGTCAACATGTATAAATCAAAAGCCTATCGTAAAGGTTGGCGAAAAAGTAAAGAAGAATGATATAATTGCCGACGGTCCTGCTATGGATAACGGTGAATTGGCTCTGGGTAAGAACATTCTTATCGGCTTTATGACCTGGGAGGGTTATAACTACGAGGACGCTGTTCTTATCAGCGAAGAGCTTGTTATGAACGACGTATTCACATCTATTCATATGGAGGAATACGAATGTGAGGCAAGAGATACAAAGCTTGGCCCCGAAGAAATTACAAGAGATGTACCAAATGTCGGCGAGGATATGCTTAAAAACCTTGATGACGACGGTATTATCCGTATAGGTGCAGAGGTAAAACCGGGCGACATTCTTGTTGGTAAGGTTACACCTAAGGGTGAAACAGAGCTTACTGCCGAAGAAAGACTTCTAAGAGCAATCTTTGGCGAAAAGGCAAGAGAGGTAAGAGATACTTCTCTAAGAGTTCCTCACGGAGAAAGCGGTATAATCGTAGATGTTAAGAAGTTCACACGTGAGAACAGTGATGAGTTATCACCCGGTGTAAATGAGGTTGTATGCTGCTATATCGCACAAAAGAGAAAAATCTCTGTCGGCGATAAGATGGCAGGACGTCATGGTAATAAGGGTGTTGTATCAAGAGTTCTTCCAAAAGAGGATATGCCTTTCTTGGAAGACGGAACACCACTACAGATAGTGCTTAACCCACTTGGTGTACCTTCGCGTATGAATATCGGACAGGTACTCGAGATGCACTTGGGCTATGCTTACAGATGTCTGTCGCTAAAGACAAGAGAAGAGCTTGAGAACATAGTTGTTGATGAACACTTTAGGCAAGAGCTTTTAAAGGCTCATGAGCATAAGAGAGAAGACAGATTTATCAAGATAGCAACACCTGTATTTGACGGTGCAGAGGACGAGGACATTAAGCTTGCATTTAAAGAGGCAGGACTTAATGAAACTTATAAATCAACTGTATATGACGGAAGAACAGGCGAAAAGTTTGATAATGATGTTACTGTCGGTGTCATGTACTACTTAAAGCTTCACCACCTTGTTGATGATAAAATCCATGCAAGATCAACAGGTCCATACTCACTTGTTACGCAACAGCCTCTTGGCGGTAAAGCTCAATTTGGCGGACAGCGTTTTGGTGAAATGGAAGTTTGGGCACTTGAGGCTTATGGTGCAGCATATACACTTCAGGAAATATTAACAGTTAAATCTGACGATATTGTGGGTCGTGTAAAGACTTATGAGTCTATTGTAAAGGGTGAGAATATACCGCGTTCAGGCATACCTGAATCGTTTAAGGTACTTGTTAAGGAATTACAATCACTTGCTCTTGATGTCAGAATTCTTAACAGGGATATGGAAGAAATTGACCTTGATGCTTCATTCGAGGATGACGACGACGAGGGCGTTATAGATGCAAGCAACGAATACAGGGAAACTATGGAAGAGGCACAGGGCTATACTGACAGCTTTGGAGAAGATGACCTGGATGGTGCAAATATGGTGCTTGACGGTGAAGACTATGACGACGATGAAGATGATGAGTCAGAGAATTATTATGATGACGAATATGACATCGATTCTGAGGATTCTTCCTTCGATGAAGATATAGATTCATAAGGAGAGGGGAATAGATATATGTTAGAATTTAATAGTTTTGAAGCTATAAGAATAGGTATCGCATCTCCCGAAACCATTCTTTCATGGTCAAAGGGTGAGGTTACAAAGCCTGAAACAATAAACTACCGTACATTAAAGCCCGAAAAAGAAGGCTTGTTCTGCGAAAGAATCTTTGGTCCTACAAAAGACTGGGAATGTCATTGCGGAAAATATAAGAAGATAAGATACAAGGGTAAAGTCTGCGAGCGTTGCGGCGTTGAGGTTACAAAATCAAAGGTAAGACGTGAGAGAATGGGCCACATAGAGCTTGCAACTCCCGTATCACATATCTGGTATTTTAAGGGAGTTCCCTCATCAATCGGTCTGATGTTGGATATTTCTCCAAGACATCTTGAGAAAGTTTTATACTTTGCTTCATATATAGTAACCGATAAGGGTACTTCAAATATGATGGAAAGTCAGGTTCTTTCTGAGAGCGAATACAGAGAAGCACGCGAAAAGTACGGAGATACCTTCAGTGCGGGCATGGGTGCAGAGGCTATAAAGACACTTTTAGAAAAAATAGACGTAGAAAAGCTTTCAAAAGAGTTAAAAGCTGAGCTTGAAACTGCACAGGGACAAAAGAAAGCAAGAATAATAAAAAGACTCGAAATTGTAGAGGCATTCAGAGTTTCCAAAAACCGTCCTGAATGGATGATTATGTCTGTAATTCCTGTAATTCCGCCGGAATTAAGACCTATGGTACAGCTTGACGGTGGTCGTTTTGCAACATCTGACTTAAACGACCTCTATCGTAGAGTAATAAACAGAAATAACCGTTTAAAGAAGCTCTTAGAGCTTGGTGCTCCAGATATTATCATAAGAAACGAAAAGAGAATGTTACAAGAGGCTGTTGACGCGCTTATAAACAACGGAAGACGCGGCAGAGTTGTAACAGGTCCCGGTAACAGACCGCTTAAATCTCTTTCTGATATGCTAAAGGGTAAGCAGGGAAGATTTAGACAAAATCTGTTGGGTAAGCGTGTTGACTATTCAGGACGTAGCGTTATCGTTGTTGGTCCCGAAATGAAGATTTATCAGTGCGGACTTCCAAAGGAAATGGCAATAGAGCTGTTTAAGCCATTTGTTATGAAAGAGCTTGTATCAAGAAAGCTTGCTCATAACATAAAGAGTGCAAAGAGAATGGTAGAAAAAACAAGACCTGAGGTCTGGGACGTTCTTGAAGATGTTATTAAAGAGCACCCGGTTTTACTAAACCGTGCTCCTACACTTCACAGACTTGGTATTCAGGCATTTGAGCCAAGATTGGTTGAGGGTAGAGCGCTAAAGCTACACCCATTGGTATGTACTGCGTATAATGCGGACTTCGACGGAGACCAGATGGCTGTTCACGTTCCGCTTTCACCCGAGGCTCAGGCAGAGGCAAGATTCTTAATGCTTAGTGCAAATAACCTGCTAAAGCCACAAGACGGTCATCCTGTTACCGTTCCTACTCAGGATATGATTTTGGGTAGTTATTATCTGACACTTCAAAAGGAAGATTATAAAAAGATAATAGAAGAGATAGAGGGAAACGTGCCAAAGCTTGAGATGGTTGTAAAAGAAATTGCAGCAGACCCCGAGGCTGAGGTTAAGGTATATGACGAAAACGAAGAGTTAAAGGTATTTGATACAATAAACGATGTTTTATCATATATGAAAGAAAGCAGCGCAGTTTTAATGAACGAAACAAAGATTGTTGCAAACCCTGTTATTCTAAAAACAAGTGTTGGCGATATAAAGGTTTCTCTAAAGAGAGTAATGAATGTGCTTAAGAAGTATACAACAAAGGTATTTACTTCAAAAGAAGAAGCAATTCTTGCATATGCAAACGGCAGCGTTACTTTACACGAGCGAATTAAGTTTGTAAACAAAAAGACAATAGACGGCCAGGATATGGAAAAGCTTGTTGACGGTACAGTAGGTCTTATCATATTCAATGATAATATTCCTCAGGATATTAACTATTGCGTGAGAAAGACACAAGATGATATGTTCAAGCTCGAAGTTGACGAGGTTGTTGGTAAGAGTCAGCTTGGTAAGATAATTGACAAATGTATACGTGCTCACGGTACTTCTGTAACAGCTGAGGTTCTTGATAAGATTAAGGAAACAGGCTACAAGTATTCAACAAAGGGTGCAATTACTGTTGCGGTAACAGATATTCACGTTCCAGAAAAGAAAAAGGAAATTCTTGCCGAGGCAGAAAAGCAGGTTGACGCAGTAATGAACAAGTATCGTTTTGGTATGTTAACAGACGAGGAGCGATACAAGGAAGTTATTAAGGTATGGGCAGACGCGTCATCACAGGTTACAGACGCCATGATGAGCCATTTGGGCGAATTTAACCCAATCTTTATGATGGCAGACTCCGGAGCCCGTGGTAGCACAAACCAGATAAGACAGCTTGCTGCTATGCGTGGTCTTATGGCCGATACTCAGGGACGTACTGTCGAAATTCCAATCAGAGCAAACTTCCGTGAGGGTCTAAATGTATTGGAATACTTTATTTCATCTCACGGTGCAAGAAAAGGTCTTACAGATACTGCTCTTAGAACTGCCGACTCGGGTTATCTTACAAGACGTCTTGTTGACGTATCACAGGACGTTATCGTAAGAGAAATCGATTGCGGTACAGAGCGCGGTGAATGGATGGCAGAAATTACCGACGGTAAAGAAAGCATTGAGCCACTATACGACCGTATTGTAGGACGTATTGCAATGGAGGATGTACTTCACCCGCAAACAGGTGAAATCCTTGCAAAGGGTGGAGAGCTTATCTCAGAAATTCAGGCAGATAACATTATAAAAGCGGGAATTGACAAGGTTTATATAAGAAGCGTTCTAACATGTCAGTCAAGAATAGGTGTGTGTGCTAAATGTTATGGTACAAACCTTGCAACAGGCGAGCTTGTAAATGTAGGCGAAGCAGTTGGTATTATTGCCGCACAATCAATCGGTGAGCCTGGTACACAGCTTACAATGCGTACTTTCCACGCCGGCGGTGTTGCGTCAGGCAGCGATATCACACAGGGTCTTCCCCGTGTCGAGGAACTTTTTGAGGCAAGAAAACCAAAGGGTGTTGCTATCATTTCTGAAATTGGCGGTAGAGTCAGCGTAAATGATACAAAGCGTAAACGTGAGGTTGTTATTACAAACGATGAAAATGGCGAGGCAAAAACCTATGTTATTCCTTATGCTGCAAGCATTAAGGTACAAGACGGTGATGTAATAGAAGCCGGCGACCAGTTAACAACAGGTTCAATCAATCCTAACGATATTCTTGCTATAAACGGTCCGCACGATGTTCAGGTATATATCACACGTGAAGTACAAAGAACATACCGTATGCAGGGTGTTGACATCAACGATAAGCACGTTGAGGTTATAACAAGACAAATGTTAAGAAAAGTAAGAGTAGAGGAAGCAGGCGACACAGACTTGCTTGTCGGTTCTCTTGTTGATAAGTTTGAGCTTGAAGATGCAAACAAAAAGGTGGAAGAAAACGGTGGTACAAACTTTGCTACAGCTGCACCTGTGCTTTTGGGTATTACAAAGGCATCGCTTGCAACTGATTCATTCTTATCAGCAGCATCATTCCAGGAAACTACAAAGGTTCTTACAGATGCAGCTATAAAAGGTAAGGTTGACCCACTTCTTGGCTTAAAGGAAAATGTTATAATCGGTAAGCTTATTCCTGCAGGTACAGGTATGAGTATGTACAAGGATATAAATATTACACTCGACGGCGAAGAAATTCCAAGCGAAGAAATTCACTAATCAAAAAAGAAGTGTTGTATATACAACACTTCTTTTTGTTTTTGTGTTGACAAAAATTATGGAAAAAGATATAATTAGGGTGTATAAGTATTTTTTAATCCTGACTTGACACGAGTAAGAATTTTGTCGAAAGATATAAAAAGGAGTAGCAAAATGAAAAAATTTGAGAAAGCTTTTGCAATAGCATTAATTATAATTTCTATAATTGGTACAGTATGGGAAACGGATATTATAGAAAACATAATATATGCAGTAGTCATACCATCATTTATTCTTTCTTTAATTTCTTTTGTTTCGGATATTTCCGAAAAATGTCAAAAAGATGCAGAGGAAACTGCAAATACGGTGAAGAAGCTCTCAGATCTTGAAGAAGATTTGGCAGATAAAGATTTGGAGTTGTACAATAAAGGAATTTACGAAGAACCTTTTGTAGAGGGTTTAATTCCTGAAAAAATATATCAAAGAAAAAGTGATAGTTGTAAACATTTAAAAGAAGCAATTACATATAAAGAGATAGAGATATTTTGTTATAAATGTAATAAGCTTTGTGATAAATTGATTATTTTTGGTTATGTATTGTTGATTATAAGCTTATGTATGTCTCCGTATTTTATGCAGTTGCTTAATTCGGTTAACTTAAATTGCATAACCTTGTGGTCACTAACCCTTCTATATATCACACTTGAACTAAAACAAGAGATTTGTTCAAAAACTTATAATTTCATTTATTCAGCATACAAAAAATTAAAAGTTAAAAAAGAAAAGAATAGTAGGGAAAACAATGATTCTAATTGTAAGGTGGTTTAACGTATGAAAAATTTTGATAAAACAATTCAAATGTACATATTTGAAGGAAATCCAAATGGAAGAATTATGTGCGAACTTTCAAATTGGAACGGTAGAGTATATAAAATTTCTCGTAGTGATATTTCTGAATTTGCACAGAGAGAAGATGCAGATAATACTGGAGTGTATTTCTTGTTTGGTAAGAGTACAGATGGTAATGATACAATTTATATTGGAGAAGCAGAAAGAATCGTTACGAGATTAAAGCAACACTTGAAAGATAAAGAGTATTGGAATGATTGTATTACTGTAATCAGTAAAGATAATTTACTGAACAAAGCCCATGTAAAATTCCTTGAAAATAAATTTTATCAATTAGCAAAAGAGGCAAATAGAACAGATGTTATAAATAGTACGATACCAACTTGCCCGTCTATTTCTGAATATGATGTTGCTATGCTTGACGAATTTATCGAAAATGCAAGGTTGCTAGTTAATACATTGGGCTATAAATCTTTTGATGTTCTTGCAACAAATGTGGAAGATGGATTAAATGATGAAAAAGAAGTTTTTCATATTAAAGCAGCTCGCGGTGCGGAAGCATTAGGATTTGTTACATCTGATGGCTTTGCAGTATTGAGAAATTCTAAAATTGCAACTTCTACTACACCTAGTATGTCAGAATACTTAATCAAACTTAGAAACAAGTTAATTGAAAGTGGTACAGTTGTGAGTGAGACTTTTGTAAAAGATTATGTTTTTACGAGCCCCTCTTTAGCTGCGGCTATTGTTATGGGAAGAAATGCAAACGGTAGAACAGAGTGGAGAAACAAAGACGGACTGACCTTGAAAGATATTGAAGAAAGCGAAATTGATAACATATAATTCAGACTACTATACAATTACATTTTGATAGTATCAGGGCTATATAATTTATTAAAGAGGTTGTATATATGGATAATAAGATACAGGTTTTTGAAGATAAAAAAATCAGAACAGCTTGGAACGAAGAAGCAGAAGAATGGTATTTTTCTGTTGTTGATGTGGTATGGGTTTTAACAGATAGTAAGGATCCAACTGCATAC
>JAZNPJ010000059.1:0-2090 GCA_045589635.1 Clostridia bacterium | reverse complement strand
ACCGCGGCTAACACTTTCGTCAGCAAACTGCGAAGACAACGGAGAGAAGAACATAACTCCAACAAGTGCCAATATTATAATGCTCGAGCCCCCGATAAAATATTTTAGATCTTTATGTATATATCTATAATAATCTTGCTTCATATTTACCTCTTATTTAAAATAATCTACAAGCTTTCGAAAGACTTTATTTATTCCGCTATATTCTTTTTGCCTAGCACAATTATGGGGCGATGATTTGTTAAAACTATTCCGTTAATTTCGTGTTACCCACCCATAAATCAAAGCTATTGCTATCATTATTAATAGAACAATAGATGGAATAATCCTAAATTTGTCAACTTGTGTTTTATGTTTAAACAACCACATAGCGATTAAAGCACCAAAAGCCCCGCCAAATATTGTGAATAATAAAAGTAAAAATTCAGAGATTCTCCATTTATTATATATAGCCTGGTGCTTATCATATCCATACAGGGCGAATGTGATAATATTGATGATATAAATATATAAAAATACAGTTTCCATTACACTATAGCATTAACAATTGTGTTTGCAAAATCCCAGACATATGGCCATGCTAAATAAAATAGAATAGCCGATACGATTAAAACCAAAATCTCTAATAAATTGAGCCACCAACCGAACTTATTTTTCTCAGGTAAGGATATAGTTTGTTTTAAGTTAAAGATATATCCTTCAACACCTTCTTGAACTGTTAAGTCAAAGTATGTATTAAATTGGTGTACTTCCAATTTTAAAGATGAATCTACTTTTTGATCAAATAATAGAATCTGTCCTTTTTCATTAGTTGTATATTTTGTCGAAGAACCATCAGTTTTGTATGCTATAACATCTAACATATTTATGGCTTTCCCATCTTGTAAAAATATAGCAATAACATTTTGCTCCTTACTTAAGGCTATGTGTGGGGGTAGTTCAAATGAATATTCACAAATACCATCTTTTACCTCAAAATTAAAATCTTCACTGTAATCTGGCACTTTGATCTGTATTAATGTGCCTATATCTTGATTTAATAATTTTAAACGTCCATTATTGTCTGTTAGTAAGGGTTTTTCGATTGTTACTTGACAATCCGCATTTTCTGTCATAAACTTTAAACAATTGATTTGCAAATCAGGAATAGGTGTTGCTAATTCTTTAGAGCCAGGATATGTGATGAATTTAAAAATGAAAGGTAGTCTTTTAAAATCATTTTCTTCATTTTGAGATAGATGAACAAAAACAACCATAGGAATAACAATCCTATCAATTATTTTTTTTCTGTCACTCCATTGATGTACTTCTTTTTGGATTGGCACATAATTTGTAATTCCAAGTTTGTCTAGTTTAGACGCTACCTTTTTCTCGCAATTCATTTGAACAAGAGCCGCAACCCAGCGTTTTGGGTACGCTTCGCGGTCGTTTGTCCCATTGACAAGCGATTCTGCGCAAGAATTGAGATTACTTTTGCTCGTACCCATAACTCTTGTATTTTTGCATCTCCTAACAGGAGATAACAATCCATAGTGCAAAATTAAGAAAAATATTCCATTTGGGCGCACTTAGAACGAACAAAAATTAACATAGAACTAAAATATGGTATATGTACCAACCACTTATCAAATTTCACCCTTATCCTGCCATTTTTACGCAAGTTCTTTGTATATTCGCCTATCGGCAGATATACATACGGCACTCGCTGCAAAATACAAAGCAAGCTTTGTTATCTTGCTCGTTTCTTCGTATATTAGCATGATGTAAAGAAAAGAACCGGAATAATAAAAATGAAAATAATACACACTGCCGACTGGCATCTGGGACAGACATTCTATGGACACGACAGGGCTAAGGAACATAAGGTTTTCCTTGACTGGCTGTGCGCGACTATAAAGGAGCGTTCGACGGATATCCTTCTTATTGCAGGTGATGTTTTCGACACACCCAATCCTTCGGCCGAAGCGCAGAGGATGTATTACCATTTCCTCAAGAGAGTGACCGAAGAGAACAACACACTGCAAATCATTGTAACGGCGGGCAACCACGACTCGGCTGCACGCATCGAGGCACCCTCGCCACTGCTCAAT
>JAZNPJ010000058.1:0-8497 GCA_045589635.1 Clostridia bacterium | reverse complement strand
CTATTTATTCTTCGTGCTTTTGGGAGAGGTGCAGATGGTGTTATAATAGCAGGCTGCCACCCCGGTGATTGCCACTATACATCAGGTAACTACTTTGCAAGAAGAAGAATGACACTGCTTTTCTCTATGCTTGATTTTTTGGGTATAGAAAAAGGCAGAACAAGAGTTGAATGGATAAGTGCGGCAGAGGGTGCAAAATTCTCTGCAACAATGAATGAATTTGTAAAAACAATCACCGATTTAGGTGAAAATAAGAAATTGGAGGACCTCAGATGCAAAGAAACTTTGAACTAATAAAAAAGAGAGCCTCCGAACTTTTGGCTGACGGTACTGTAAACCGCGTACTTGGTTGGCAAGAGGGAGAGTTCTTTTATGATATAACACCTTCGGTATTTAAAACCGAAGACGAACTTAAAAATTTGGTATACAACTGTTTTTGCGGTGCAAATTTAAGCAAGTATCTTGTAAATGAAACCAAAAAAGACGGAAAAGTCCTGGCATTTTTAAAGCCATGCGACACACTATCTCTAAATCAGCTTGTTCAGGAAACAAGAGCCAACAGAGATAATGTCTACGTAATAGGTGTTGAGTGCACCGGAATGGTTGATATAAACAAAATAAAAGAACTTGGAATAAAGGGTATAAAATCAGTCAAAGAAGACGGAGAAGAGTTAATCGTTACCACCTTATATGGTGAAAAGCGTTGCATAAAGTCCGATGTTCTTTTAGAAAAGTGCGTAAATTGCAAGAGCAAAAAGCACTTTACCTATGACGAGTTGACATACGAGGGCGAGGCAGAAGAAATAAACGCAAACGGTCGTTTTGATATGGTAGAAAAATTAGAAGCCATGACAGATGCAGAGCGTTTTGAATTCTGGCAAAATGAGCTTTCTAAATGTATAAGATGTAATGCATGCCGTAACATCTGCCCTGCTTGTACTTGCCGTACATGTATTTTTGACAGAGATAACAGCGGTGCATTTTCAAAATCACCTGCAAACAGCTTTGAGGAAAATATGTTCCATATAATAAGAGCATTCCACGTAGCAGGCAGATGTACCGACTGCGGTGAATGTTCAAGAGTCTGTCCGCAAAACATTCCCCTACACCTTTTAAACAGAAAGTTTATAAAGGACATAAACGAATTTTATGGCGAATATCAGGCAGGTGAAGATACTACAACTCCCGGTCCTTTAACAGACTACGAAAAAGATGACTGCGAGCCAAGTATTGTTCATGAGAGGGGGAATAAATAATGCTTAAAATAAAAAAAGATAAGCTTAATGACTTATTTTCTAAAATAAGTGCCGATATGCCCCTGTATTTACCAATAGAAAAAGATAATTCTTCGGAATACGGATTATTTACTGACGGAGTAAAAACTGCTCTTGATATGCTAAATACGGTAAAATCACCAAAGGATTTATTCTTTCCACAGACAGAGACACTTGCTCACTTTAAAATGAGCGGAAAAAATATAGAAATTTTACCGCCCGAAATTAAAGGCGAGAAGTTTGTTGTCTATGGTGTAAGAGCATGTGATGTAAAAAGTTTTGATATTTTAGATATGGTATTTATGTCTGACCCCGTTGACGAGTTCTATGCGTCAAGACGAAATAACAGTATTATTATATCATCCGCTTGCTCATACCCCGAGGAAACATGTTTCTGTAACGTATTCGGTATAGACGCAACAAACCCCATGGGTGATGTGTCTACATGGACTGTTGGTGATGATGTATTCTTTGAAGGTAAAACATCAAAGGGCGAGGAATTTTTAAATACTTATGCTGATATGTTTGATAGTTCCGATAATAACGACGAAAACGCACTTAATGCTCACAACGAGAATGTAAAAGCTATTATAGACGAGCTTCCTTTATCAAATCTTGATTTGTCGGAATTTGGTGAGGGTGCAACTTCTAAAATGTTTGACCGTCCCGAATGGGAGGAGCTTTCAAAAGCTTGCATTGGTTGCGGTACATGTACCTTTACCTGTCCTACATGTCAGTGTTACGACATTCGTGATTTTGACACAGGGCACGGTGTACAGCGATACCGTTGCTGGGATTCTTGTATGTATTCCGATTTTACCAGAATGGCTCACGGTAATTCAAGAAATACACAAAAAGAACGTTTCAGACAAAGATTTATGCACAAGCTTGTCTACTTCCCCGACAACAACAATGGCGAGTTTTCGTGTGTGGGTTGTGGAAGATGTGTGGCAAAGTGTCCCGTATCAATGAATATCGCAAAGGTTGCACGAGTTATGGGAGGTAAAAAATAATGGATATGTTAATACCAAAATTGGGTGTTGTTACAGATGTAAGACGTGATACACCCGACGTTAAGACATTCAGAGTTGAGGCTATTGGCGGCGGCAAGGTTTTTGAGCATATGCCAGGTCAATGTGCAATGCTTTCAATTCCAGGTGTCGGTGAGGCTATGTTTTCTATAACATCCTCCCCAACTGTAACTGAATATATGGAATTTTCAATCAAAAAATGCGGATGTCTTACAGAATGGCTGCACCAGATGGATGAGGGGCAACAAATAACAATAAGAGGTCCATACGGAAATGCTTTCCCTGTAGAAACCGATCTTAAAGGCAAAGACCTGTTGTTTATTGCAGGCGGTATCGGTCTTGCACCACTACGCTCAGTTATAAACTATGTAAGAGCAAAACGCGAAAATTACGGAAAAGTTGATATCGTTTATGGCTCACGTTCAAAGGAAGACCTTGTAGACTATGAGGAGATAAAAAACGAATGGTCAAAGGACAAGGGCATAAATGTTCATTTGACAATAGACAGAGAGCAAGAGGATTGGGATGGAAACGTCGGTTTTGTTCCAAACTTCGTAAAAGAGCTTGGGTTTGACACAAACAAAACTGTTCTTGTTTGCGGACCGCCTATAATGATTAAATTTGTTCTTGTTGCATTGGGTGAGCTTGGTTTTGAAAAAACACAGATATTCACAACAATGGAACTTAGAATGAAATGCGGTATAGGCAAATGCGGAAGATGTAATATAGGTTCAAAATACGTCTGCAAAGACGGTCCTGTTTTCCGTTGTGATGAGCTTAGTGAATTACCGGACGAATATTGATTATTGGAGGAAGAAACAATGGAAAATATGGTTAATGTGTACTTCTTTGGAAAAAAATATACTGTGCCTGCAGGTCTTACAATAATGACCGCTATGGAATATGCAGGTTACAAGCTTGTAAGAGGTTGCGGTTGTCGTAACGGTTTTTGTGGTGCATGCGCTACAATTTACAGAATAAAGGGCGACAAAGAGCTAAAGGTATGTCTTGCTTGTCAGACAACTGTTGAGGATAACATGTATGTAGCAACTCTACCCTTCTTCCCACTTGTTAAAGAAGTATATAATATAGAAGAAATAAAGCCAACAGAGCAGATTATGATGCAGCTATATCCTGAAATATATTCATGTATTGGTTGTAATGCCTGTACAAAGAGCTGTACACAAGGTCTTAATGTAATGCAATACATTGCATACGCTCAAAGAGGCGAATACGAAAAATGTGCTGAGGAGTCTTTTGACTGTGTAATGTGCGGAGTATGTTCATCAAGATGTCCTGCAGGAATTTCACATCCTCAGGTTGCGCTTTTATCAAGACGTCTTACAGGAAAATATCTTGCTCCAACCTCAGACCATCTTGAAACAAGAGTTAAAGAAATTGAAAATGGCACATTTACAGAGCTTATAGAAGACTTGATGCAAAAGCCTATAGAAGAATTAAAAGAGCTTTATAACACAAGAGAAATCGAGAAATAAGGAGGGGTGTCAGAAATGTTTAGTGAAGAAATGTTAGAGTCCATTAAAAAGGTGGAAGCAACAAGAAGTGAACGAATTGGCTTTGAGCCAAAAAGAATGAGCGCGGACGAAAAGGAAGCATTGCTAAAAGAATTTCACCCCGACTATAAAACAAACGGATTTGTAAATCTTACTGTTGGTCCGAACAAGGGTGATAAGGTTCCCGAGGAATTGGCTGCTCTATTACAAGGCAAGAGCAGAGTTCTAGACCTTGATATTGACCTTTCAAAAGCAGATTACGAAACTGACGTACTTATTATCGGCGGCGGCGGTGCAGGTGCTTCTGCAGCTATAGAGGCAAATGAGGCCGGCGCAGATGTAATGATTGTAACAAAGCTAAGAATAGGTGATGCCAATACAATGATGGCTGAGGGCGGTATCCAGGCAGCAGACAAGGAAAATGACTCACCTGCTCAACATTATATCGATGCATTGGGTGGCGGACATTATGCAAATGTACCCGCACTTTTACAAAAGCTTGTAACTGATGGCCCAGGTGCAGTTAAATGGCTTAACGACCTTGGCGTTATGTTTGATAAGGCTGAAGACGGAACTATGATAACCACTCACGGTGGCGGTACTTCAAGAAAAAGAATGCACGCTGCAAAGGATTATTCCGGTGCAGAAATAATGAGAGTTTTACGTGATGAGGTTATAAATCGTCAGATTCCCGTAGTTGATTTTACTGCTGCAATAGAGCTTTTAACAGACAAAGACGGAAAAGCTTGCGGTGCAGTTTTAATGAATATGGAAACAAACGAAATACTTATTGCAAGAGCAAAAACTGTTATTATTGCAACAGGCGGTGCAGGTCGTTTACACTACCAGGGCTTCCCTACATCTAACCACTACGGTGCAACTGCTGACGGTCTTGTATTGGGATACCGCGCAGGCGCAAAGCTATTGTATGCAGATACATTACAATATCACCCGACCGGTGTTGCTTTCCCTGACCAGATATACGGTGCACTTGTTACCGAAAAGGTACGTTCAATTGGTGCAATGCTTGTAAATGTTGACGGTGTTGCTTTTATGCACCCACTTGAAACTCGCGATGTAAGTGCGGCTTCTATTATAAGAGAGTGTTCAAAAAGAGGCAAGGGTGTAAAAACTCCTCATGGTGCTGCAGTATGGCTTGATACACCTATGATTGAACAACTTCACGGTGAGGGCACAATCGAAAAGAGAATTCCCGGTATGATGAGAATGTATGGTAAATATGGTTGGGATATAAGAAAGACTCCTATGCTTGTTTATCCTACACTTCACTATCAAAACGGTGGTTTATACATTAACCCCAACGGAATGACAGACGTAGAAAACTTGTTTGTTGCAGGCGAGGCAGTTGGCGGAATACATGGCAGAAACAGACTTATGGGTAACTCGTTACTTGATATAATTGTATTCGGTCGTCATGCAGGTCAGCAGGCAGCCGCTACATCAAAGAATGTTAAAATGGGTGAACCAACTCTTAATCATGTTGCAAAGTTTGAAGATGAGCTAAAGGCTGCAAATCTTGAACCTACAACAGTTTCACCTCAACTTCTTCCTAACTACACAAATCAAAAAAGTATATAATCGGGAGGGTAATATAAATGACTTTATTAAACGGCATTATATCTATCAGCAATATTTATACATTACTTTTTGTGATTTTCAGTGTTCTTCTTCTGGGATACCTTCTCGGAAGAATAACAATCAAGGGTATATCCCTCGGTGATGCAGGCGTATTTATCATAGCATTGTTTGTCGGAGCTCTTTGCTTCAATGTTGATGAAGCAGGTGCACTTTTATTCAATGCTTCTGCAAAGCCCTATGACTTCAACGCAGGTCTTTCAATAGTTGAAGCGCTTGGTCTTATTCTTTTTGTTACCTCAGTCGGATACATTGCAGGTCCTAAGTTCTTTGGTAACTTTAAGCGTAACTTCAAGTCCTATGTGCTTTTGGGTATTATAATTATCCTTGCAGGCGGTCTTTCCGCTGTTGGCTGTATATATGCAGGCGAGATATTTGGCTATGGTGCTACTATCGAAAATCAGGACGGCTTTGTAGCTATGATAGTTGGTCTTCTCTCCGGTTCTCTTACATCAACACCTGCTTTCTCCGCGGCTAAGGCAACTGTTGCTGAGGAATTTACAGGTCTTGTTTCTGTAGGTCATGGTATTGCATATATATTTGGTGTTGTTGGCGTTGTTCTGTTTGTTCAGATTATACCAAAGCTTACCAAAGCAAACATGGAAGAAGAAAAAGCAAAGCTCGTTATAAAAACAGAAGAAGAGAGCAAAAAGAAGATAACAAAGCTATTTGAAATCGACCACATGGGTATATTCGGATTTTCACTTGCCGCAATACTCGGTACTATTGTAGGTCAGATTAAGGTTCCTTTGTCTTCTGCCGGTCTTAGCGGCACATGTTTCTCTTTAACCACAACAGGCGGATGCCTCCTTATGAGCTTAATCTTTGGCCACTTTGGAAGAATAGGCAAGGTAAATATCATACCCAGACAAAATACTCTTAAACTCTTCAGAGAATTAGGTCTTGTCCTCTTCCTCGTAGGCGCAGGTATTCCCGGAGGTGCAGAGTTCGTAGCAAACTTCGACCCAATGTACTTTGTTTACGGTATTGTTATGACAATATTCCCGCTTATAATCGGCTATATCTTTGCAAAGTATGTTCTAAAACTCAGCCTTTTAAACAACTTAGGCTCAATTACAGGCGGTATGACAAGTACCCCTGCTTTGGGAACACTTATAAGCACTGCAGGTACAGAGGATGTTGCGGCTGCGTATGCGGCAACATACCCGATTGCTCTGATTGCAGTTGTATTAGTTTCGCAATTCTTAATAATTCTGTTCTAAGATTATGCTGCAAAGAAATCCGTAATTCATTTACGGATTTCTGTATTATTGACACAGGGAGGTGAAGTAAAATGTTTAAAAATATTCCCAAAGAAGTGCTTGATATCATTTCAGAAATTGAATATAACGGATACGAGGCATATATAGTAGGCGGATGTGTACGTGATTGTGTAATGGGTCTTAAGCCACAGGACTACGACCTGTGCACCAATGCCCTGCCCGAAAAGATTTTAGAGATTTTTAATGGTGATGATATTGTTGATGCAGGCTTAAAGCATGGTACTGTGGGAGTTATTAAAAATCACAATGTGTACGAGATAACTACCTATCGTATTGACGGAGAGTATTCCGACGGAAGACACCCTGATAATGTTTTGTTTACAAGTCTTTTAAGCGAGGATTTAAGACGCCGTGATTTTACCATAAATGCTATGGCATATAACCCCAATTCGGGTTTAGTTGATATTTATGGCGGTCAGAAGGATATAAAAAATGGTGTCATCCGTTGTGTAGGTAATGCAAAAGAACGCTTTGAGGAAGATGCACTAAGAATATTGCGTGCTATTCGTTTTGCTTCACGCTTTGATTTTGAAATTGACAGCGAAACTGCAATAGAAATGCACAAACAATTCCCGTCAATAGACAATGTATCAATCGAGCGTATCTGTACTGAATTTACAAAAACAATTATGTATAAAAATGCATATCGTTATTTTAGTGAATTTAAGGATATAATATCACATTTTATTCCCGAAATTGTAAGCACAGATTATGAGAAAAATCTGTGTCTGCTTAAAATGAGTTCTGATGATATTTATATAAAGCTTGCAATTTTCTTTAATGGTATTAAGAGCGATTTGGTAAAAAAAATATTAAAGAGATTAAGGTGCTCTAATTCAATTATTGATAAGGTCAGCACATTTATATCTTGTATTGATACGGAGTTATCTGATACCAAAAGGGACACTAAACTTCTTCTTGGACGTTTTGGATATGAGGATTTGCTAAAGTTTCTCGAGATAAAGTTACTTATTAAAGACAGTTTAAAAGATGTTATAAACAATATTAGAGTATTAGCAAAAGAAATTATTGATAACAATGAATGTTACAGCATAAAAACTCTTGCAATAAATGGCGATACACTAAAGGAGATAGGCATTACAAACGGTCTTGAAATCGGTAAAACACTAAAAAAGCTTCTTAATGAAGTAATTGATGAACGATTAGAGAACAATCGCGATGTACTAATAAAATATATTAGAGAAAACTAAAAAAGCAACCCGCATGGGTTGCTTTTTAATTAGGCCAGAAAATAATTTAAATATCTTAAAAATTCCCATAAAATGTTGACTTTTACAGGAAAAGTGGTATAATTTAATTATATGTAAATTAAAGTTTGGAGGTTTAAAAATGACAAAAATTGATATATTTTCAGGCTTTTTAGGTGCAGGAAAAACAACACTTATAAAGAAACTTATAAATGAAGCATACAAAGGTGAAAAGATAGTTCTTATTGAAAACGAATTTGGCGAGATTGGAATAGATGGCGGATTTTTACAGGATGCGGGCATAGAAATTACCGAAATGAATTCTGGTTGTATATGTTGTTCGCTTGTTGGTGATTTTGGAGAGGCGCTAAAAAAAGTTATTGCCGACTACTCCCCTGACAGAATTTTGATTGAGCCATCAGGTGTCGGCAAGCTTTCGGACGTAATAAAAGCAGTAAGAAACCTCGAAATTAAAGATATTGAACTAAACAGCTTTACCACAGTTGCAGATGCAAAAAAATGCAAAATGTA
>JAZNPJ010000057.1:0-2671 GCA_045589635.1 Clostridia bacterium | reverse complement strand
ATATTTTCTCATATATATTTACATACCATAAAAAACATTTTAACATAAATGCTTATTTTTGTCAATAGTTTTTACCCTTTACTCTGCGTTTGGTTTTTTAGGTGTAACATATACTGTATTATATGAATTATAAATTACCATTCCCGGTTTTGCACCGTTAGGTTTTTTTACATTTTTTACCTGCGTATAGTCAACAGGCACTTGCGATGAATTTCTTGCTTTTGAGTAGTATGCAGCAAGGCAAGCCGCTTCAAGCATTGTCGTTTTTGGAATTTCTTTATCTATACCAAGCTTTATAATAACATGCGAACCGTGAATGTTTTTTGTATGAAACCACATATCTCCTGAATTTGCAAACTTTAATGTTAAAATATCATTTTGAGTATTGTTTTTTCCGACATAGATATCAAACCCGTCCGAGGATTTAAAATACATAGGCTTTGACTGCGATTGTTGTTTTTTCTTTTTATCCTGTTTTCTGTTTAAGAAGTTCTCATCTATAAGCTCTGTTCTTATCTGCGACAAATCACTCTCGGCTTCAGCATTCTCAACCGCAACAAGTGTACTTTCCAGGTATTCCAAATCTTCTCTTGCACACTCAAGCTGTTTTTTTGCTTCAATCTCGGCAGTCTTGAGCTTATTATATTTTTTAAAATACTTTTGTGCATTGGCAGATGCAGAGAGGGATTCATCAAGCGAGATTTTAATTAACGGCGCAGTCTCATCATAAAAGTTTTCAACCTCAATTTCTTTTTGCCCGTCGTTTATGCGATAAATATTTGCAATAATCAAATCGCCTTTAATTTTGTAAGTATCTTTATTTTCTGCATCCTTAAGAGTTTTTTCTAAAATTCCAATCTTTTTGGATATTCTTTCTATGTTATTATTAAGATGTTTTACCAAATCAGCACTTTTTTGACGCATTCTTTCGTGAGAATCCCTTAAATAATAGAATTCATCTAACGCCTCGTTCATACTATCTGTATAGACAATTTGTGCCATACCCTCATACTGATTTATAGATACAGGCGAAAAATCAAGCATTTTACCACTCGAAATATCCTTTATAATACAGGGCATAAAATCATTGTTGCACACGCCTTTTGCAAAATTAGCAATATACGCTTTTAGGGCACTTTGTTTGTTTAAATTAAGCTCGCTGCCGTTTACATCACATCTGCCAAACACATTGTATGATATTTCTCTTGCACATAACGGGCTTATTCCTGATACATTATCAAGTATAATTTTATCCACTGTTTTTATTGGAGAAAAATCAAAATCCGTCTGTGAATCAACGTCCGTTAAGGCTGTTTTGTTCTGAAGTGGCGGAAATATATATTCTACTCCGGGAAGAACCTGTCTTACCGAGCTTATTGTAAAGTCTATATGTTTTATTGAATCAAGAATTTTAAAATTTTCGTCTGTTAAAATTATATTAGAGTGTCTGCCCATAATCTCAACAATCAAATACTTTGTTGTTAAATCACCCAATTCATTATAGCTTTCAACAGAAATTTTTAATATTCTCTCAAAGCCACACTGCTCTATACCTGTTATTTTGCCGCTGCCCATATGTTTTCTTAAAAGCATGCAAAACATAGGTGCACTAACGGGATTTTTCTTGGAATACTTCGTAAAATGAATTCTCGGGTGCGCTGCACTTGCCGAAAGGACAAGCCTGAAATTATCTTCTCTTGTACGTATATGAAGAACAATCTCATCGCGCTCAGGCTGATGTATTTTATCTATTCTTCCGTCAATTATGTTTTTACTAAGCTCACAAACAAGAGCTTTCATAGTTATTGCATCAAATGCCATATTTAAAACTTCCTTAATTTAATTGCTTTATTTATATTATCCTATATAAAAATCCATAAACAACATCAGACAAAATCCCGCAATAACAGCATATGTTGCACCTCTCTCGCAACCATGTGCATGTGTTTCGGGTATCATTTCATCACTTATAACATACAGCATTGTACCACCCGCAAATGCAAGCGCAAAAGGCAAAATTGACGTAGATACACTTACTGCAAAGTAGCCTATAAAAGTACCTATAACCTCAACAATACCGGTTATTGAAGCTATAATAAATGTACGTTTTTTACTTACACCCGATGCAAGCATCGGTGCAATTATAACCATACCCTCAGGAATATTCTGCAAAGCAATTCCAAGAGCTATAGTAAGTGCCTGAGCATTATTACCCGTACCAAATCCCACACCTGCAGCTATACCCTCAGGCAGATTATGTATGGCAATGGCAATAACAAACAATAGCGTCTTATTCAGTCTGTCTACAGCATCAGAATGCACTCCATTGTCTATACCCGCCATTCCATGAAGATGAGGCACTAATTTATCTATAACATTAAGCACTGCCGCACCGCAAAAAATGCCTAAAATAACCACAAGGAAGGTGAATCTTCCATCATATTCAAGTGATGGTATTATAAGTCCAATAACCGCCGCACAAAGCATAACGCCCGCCGCAAAGCCAAGAATAATATCACTGAATTTATGAGTAATTTTTTTAAATATAAAACCAAATATTGCACCTATTACCGTGGCAGCACCTACTCCTATAGCTGCTAATAATACAAGTTTCATGATAATCTCCATTCTTATTTTTACTCTTGTGTAATATATTTTTATATATAATAGT
>JAZNPJ010000056.1:0-13287 GCA_045589635.1 Clostridia bacterium | reverse complement strand
CCCCCCATGTCAAGTGTTCGATTTTCCCATGTAAGGTGTTCGATTTTCCGAACGTTCGGAGTGGGTCGGAATGTTTCACGTGAAACATGAGAAAACCACCCGAACATACGTTTCGAACGTGTGTACTGGGTGGTTTATGGGACACCTTTGTGGTGGGGGTTAATTTATTGGATATCTTTGTAAATTATTATATACTTGACCGAACAAACTATCTATGATATTTTTGACATAATGAAAGGAGTTTTTCGGATATGCGTTTTGATGATATTTTTTCTACATATTGGGATGATGGGTGTTTTGCTATCAACGCAAAACAGAATAGAACGCGTGAGCTTGTCCTCTATATGCTTGACCGAACTCAACAGATTTTTAAATGGGAAGGACTACCCGAAACCATCCCCGAACATAATCTTGAATTTATGCTACAAACCAATGGAAATATATGTATTACTGAGGTTTTAGAAGTTCCTGAGGGACGTGGAAAAAGTGGGTTATATGCTTTTTGGGGCGGTTTAGGCGGTATGCTTAACGCTTACTACGAGCCTACTATATATACCATAGCTAACCCATATTTGGAATTTACAAGAGAATTGCTTATTGGTCGGGATTGTGTTAGGGCAAGAAACGACAAAAACGGGTTAGGTCTTATCCCCTTATTTGTTAAGTATGCCGCCATGCAAAATGAAAACGAGATATCTATGAATATGTTAGCTATTAACTATCGCATAGATAACCTTATCTCCGCGGACAACGACCGCACTTTTGAAAGCGCAAAAGATTTTTTAAATGACATAGTTGCCGGGAAATTTGGCGCGATTTCCTCAAATGAATTTTTCGAGGGAATACGAAACGACAAAACAGGGGGTAACTCTAAATCAATCAAGGACTTAATCGAATACGAACAATATATTAAGGCTTCATGGTTTAACGAAATAGGTTTGAATAGTAACTTTAACATGAAGCGCGAACGACTTACTGAAGCTGAAACCCAATTAACCGACGACGCACTTATACCTTTAGTTGACAATATGCTTGATTGGAGACTAAAAGCCATTGACGATATAAAGGAGTTATACGGCGACCGTTACGACTTAGACGGACTCAAAGTATCATTAAACCCTATATGGGACTTAGACCAAATGTATGTTGATATGTTACCCGAAGATATTTCCGAACGTTCGGAAGTCTTCGAGGGAGAGGGAGAGGTGGAAGATGATGAAAGTGACGGCGATAGTTTACATAATAGCCCTGATAGTGTTCCCGACGATAGCGGTAATATTGATAATGATAGAGAACAGGGAGAACGAACCGAAGAAGAGACAGACGAGACAGAAGAAACAGACAAAGCAGACGAACCCCTCGAAAGCTCCGAAACGTCCGAAGATATAGAAGATATCAAAGAGGACATTGAGGATATCAAAGAGGATATTGAGGATATCAAAGAGGAAATTGATGATGAAGAAAATGAAACTAATTGATGTTTTTGAAAACCCCATAACAAATGGTATTTTTTCCTATCTTGAGGATATGTCCCCAGCTCCCCCGTGGGTTAACGACATTGACGGGGCGACGTTAGACGCTGAATATTTTGGAAATATTAGCGGACAAAAAACAGTTGCCCCGTTGATTAAAAACGTTGTGCTGAAAGACTCCACAACTAATGTATTGACCGAGACTAATATCCAACAGTTAGCGACTATCATATACCAACAAAATTTTAAAATATGGTCTAAAGAATATGCTACTTTAAACTTTGACTATAACCCTATCAGCAATTACGATATGGTGGAAACCGAGACGGGGAGCGGTACAACAGGCAACACCCGAACCAACACGGGAACACAAACCGACGCAAACACGGGTACGGTATCGACAACCCACACGGGCACTCAGGGAACGAGTGATACAAGTTCCGCAAGTGGCACAAGTTCGGGAAGTTCTGACCGTGGTTTATATGGCTTTAATTCCTCGGAGAGTGTCGGAGATAGCACCGACGCGACCGAGAGTGAAACCACAACAACTGCAACGGGTAGTAGTACACGCACCGACAACCTGACCGACTCACGGACAGACAACACCACTCGAACCCGAACCGACAACTTAAGTGAAAGTGAAAGCGGTACGCACTCCGACACACGCACCCTCACACGTTCGGGAAATATTGGAGTAACAACGTCGCAACAGATGATAGAAGCCGAGAGGGAGTTGAATAAGTGGAATTATTTCTATAATATTGTTTTTCCCTCGATTGACAAGGTTTTGACTATATGCACATATAGTTGAATATAAACTAAGCACCTAACGAAAGGAGATAAGAAAAAATGAAAGGTGGTTATCAGGTTATTGACCTTAGCAAAGACCCGTTCGTATCGGGTACACCCCACACCGTACACGGAGCGTTTGCGAAAGCAACAAAGACAAATGGACTAAAGCCCATTCTTTTAGAGGGTATCAATCTTGTTTCTTCAAGTTTTGCCCCCCTAGCTTCAAAAAATGCCGAGTGGGTTGATTTTAGCGGAGATACTTCATCCGTTTCCGCTACACTTTCAGACAACACAACCGTAGCAATCACAAGCGCCGACGCGGTAACTGTTACGGTATCATAAGAAAGGAGAAAAAAATGAAAGTAGAACAGATTTACAACATCATTAACACCATTTCCGAGGAAAACCTCGGGGAAAGTGTTATTGTCAATGAGGACTTGTCAAACCTTGTTGACCTCGGCGAAGCATTTGAAAATACCGTAGGTCTTGATAACTTCGTCCGTTCACTCGTTGACCACGTGGGGCGAATGGTGTTCGTTGACCGTGTTTATGGTGGACGTGCCCCGTCCGTACTTGTTGATGGCTGGGAGTACGGTAGCATATTGGAGAAAATCTCCGTGGCACTCCCCGAAGCTCAAGAGTCCGAGGTTTGGAGTTTACAGGACGGCCAGTCTTATGACCCTTATATTTTCAAAAAGCCCGAAGTCACGTCTAAATTTTTCAATGACCGTGTGACGTTCGACATTCAGCTTTCTATTACGACAAAACAGGTCAAGAGCGCTTTTGACAACGTCAATCAGATGAACTCTTTTGTGTCTATGCTCTATACCTCGGTCAACAACTCCGCTACCATAAAGACCGACGCTCTCGTTATGCGTGCCATCAATAACATGATTGGCGAAACGCTTTATAGTGAAATTCCGAGCGGTGTTTACTCAGGTACAAGTGGAGTCCGTGCGGTTAACCTCTTAAAGCTCTACAATGATACGGTTGAACAGGCCGACGCGCTGACGGCTTCTGAGTTTATCCGCACCCCTGAGGCCGTGAGATATGCAGTTCTCACATTCAAGAACTACATTGACCGTATCAAGGTTATGAGTACCCTTTTCAATATGGGCGGACAGGAGAGATTTACTCCTGATGACAGACTTCACATTGTAATGTTATCGGAGTTTGCCAACGCGGCGGATGTTTATTTGCAGTCGGATACTTTCAATGAACAGTACACCGCTTTGCCCCGTGCAGAACGCACCGTCTTTTGGCAAGGTTCAGGTATTGATTACGGCTTCGACAGTACAAGTGCTATCAAGATTGAGACAAGTGGTGGTCATACAATCGACGCAAGCGGTATTTTAGCAGTTATGTTTGACCGTGACGCGCTCGGTGTGGCAAACATTGACCGTTACGTTACAAGCGCATACAATGCCAAGGCAGATTTTACCAACAATTTCTACCATTACACACAGGGTATGTGGAACGACGGCAACGAAAATTTCATCGTTTTCTATGTGGCATAGTTTCCGAACGTTCGGAGAGTATCAACAACGGGGGTATGTTTGCCCCCGTTAGTTTTAAATGAGGTATAGACAATGGCGGATATCTATAAATTGAAAGTGTATCATGGTAGTGGTACAGATATAGCAAATGCTACTTTTTTACAAGATACATTTGTTACCTTATTAACAGAAAATGAAAACGTAACCAATTTACCTACAAGCGGCAATCAAAGTGTAATAAACGCAAGTGGTGGTCACGGCACACTTTACGATTTATTTTTTAATAACGGGATTTTTGAGTGGTGCATGCCTTTTGTTTATGTTTCTACACTTATGCAGTCGGGAACAATTGAAAAGTTCGCACAATATTATAGCAAAACTTATGCCGTGGCTATTGACTTAAAAGATGTATATGCTGCGGATAACGTAAAAAGATATGTTTTTCTCACAACTGATAAATCAGATTATGTTGCGCGAATGGGGTATAAATTTTACGTTTATAATAATAAAGTTTTTTATGAGTCATCTAATGTTGAATTATTAAATAAACAATCGGGTAGTGTTGTTACGACAAATTCACCTATTGGATACCCCCAAAAATACAATGATAATGATAACTTCAACAGGATTGTTTATAGTGCTATGACCTATAAAGCCAACAACAGTAGAGGCATATTGTATTTAATGGATAAAAGCGGGCAATATATCAATAGTTATACGGGTTTATCTTCTCCGAATACTCCATATTTTTATTATACATTATTGTCTAAAGATGCCCCATATATTGAACAGACCGACCCGTATGCAGGCGCAGGAGATTCCGCCACGGGTGGCGGTGATGGTACGTTTGATGGTTCATCTGACCCCATCCCCGTTCCGAGTTTGCCAAGTGTGGGTGCGCAGGATAGCGGCTTTATCACACTATTTGCCCCCACAGCCCAACAGATGAAAGACCTCGCGCACTTTATGTGGGTCAACCCTGTGTTTGACCTGTCGGCATTTAAAAAATTATTTGCCGACCCTATGGACTGTATACTTGGGTTGTCGGTTGTGCCTGTTTCTGTTCCTACAAGTGGTGCAAAAAACGTAAATATAGGTAACCTTGTTACATCGGTTACAATGAACGTTGCGTCGCAACAGTACATCGAGGTAGACTGTGGAACAGTCACAATGCAAAGATTTTTTGGCTCATATCTCGATTTTGAGCCATACACAAAAATATCTCTATTTTTGCCCTATTGCGGCACACATCAACTAAATGCAGATGATATTAGCGGCAAAACAATCGGGGTAGTGTATCATATCGACATTTTGACGGGGTCTTGTATAGCCTTTGTGAAATGTGGTGATAGTGTACTTTATGAGTTTAACGGGGCTTGTGGTAGCAATATACCTGTTAACAGTCTAAATTTTGCAAGCACCATTGAAAATGCAATCAGAATTGCAGTTAACATTGGCACGACAGTAGCAACCGCTGGGGCAAGCGCACCCATCACGGGAGCTAATGCGGCCGCACGTGAGACCGCGCGAAAAATTGGAACGGGTGTCAGTCTTGCTGGGAGCACCGCCGAGGGGGCGCTTTCACTAAAACCTAATGTATCACGTTCGGGGGCGCTCGGTGGTGGTGTTGGTATATTAGGCCATCAGATACCGTACTTTATCATCACGCGACCGAGACTTTGCAAACCGGCAAAACAGGACTTTTTTCAAGGCTACCCATCATTTATTCAAACGACCATCGGAGACTTAATCGGAAAAGGTTTTACTTCATTCACTAACGTGATAATATCGGGACAATATCTGACGGATGAAGAAGAAACCGAGTTAGAGAGTATCTTAGAAAGTGGGGTGTATTTATGAGTTTTAATATTCGCTTAATGGTAAATAATAGCGCTTCAAACGTTGCCGACAAGGACTTTACTACACTTGACACATTGACGGGGGTGCTTAGGAATGAGACAAGTGTAACAAACCCATCCATTAGGATAGAAGCGGACGTTAACGACGTAGCGGAGTGCAACTATTTTTATATTCCACAATTCCACCGTTATTATTTTGTTACTGATATACGAAGTATCAGAAACGGGCTTGTTGAAATATCAGGTCACACGGACGTATTAACAACCGCGTTAAAGTTGGGGAGCTTGTCGGATTGTATAGGTATTACAAAACGTCAAGAACAAGATTGGAATTTGGATATTAACGACGGCTTTTTCAAAGTATATCAAAACCCTATCGTAACAACGGAACTTTTTCCCCAGGGTTTCAATTCATTTAGTTACGTTTTGGCGGTCGCTGGGAGTGAACAAACCGCCACCACATAAGAAAGGAGAAAAAGAAAATGGATGAATTTATCAGCATTGTATCAAGCTTAGGGTTTCCAATAGCGGTTGCGATTTTTGCCCTATGGAATAGCCATCAGCACGAAGCATATTTGCAAGGGGTGTTGGATAACACCCTAAAGGAAAACACAAAAGCGATTGACCGATTGAGCGACCTAATAGAGGGCGGTCTGATGTGGGTTAAAAACGGGCACGAGGATATTATAACAGGAGGCAAATCAAAATGAAGATAAGCGAAAAAGGGTTAGACCTCATTAAACAGTTCGAGGGTTGCAAGCTGAATGCATACCGTGACGCGGTTGGTGTGCTTACCATTGGTTATGGTCACACGGGCGCGGACGTTAAAGAGAAGCAAAAAATCACACAGAAAAAAGCGGATGAACTTTTAAAAGCTGACGTGCACCGCTTTGAAATACACGTATCGGAGTATAGGAAGAAATACAAATTTTCGCAAAATGAGTTTGACGCACTCGTGTCGTTTGCTTTCAATATTGGAAGTATTAACCAACTTACCAAAAACGGCAAACGCAATAAGGGACAAATAGCCGACGCGATTTTGTTATATAACAAGGCTGGCGGTAAAGTGTTAAGCGGTTTAGTGAAACGGAGAAAAGCCGAGCACAATTTATTCGTTAGTCCTTAAATGTTTCACGTGAAACATTTTTGGAATATTTCCCCATCTTTTTACCTCTTAGCCCTGTTTCCGAACGTTCGGAAACAGGGCTAAAATTGTTCTTACATAAATACAATAATTTGTAAATTTTTGTTGACACATATACTAAAAAATGGTAAGATTAGTACAGTTAAAGAAAACACCACATAGAAAGGGGTAAAAGATGAAAGTTAAAACATTAAATAACGTAACAAGCGCAATAAAGATTGAATACACAATTTTCAACAATGACGGGAAGTACATCGAAGATTTTAAAATAGATTATTTAGGAAATAGGGAAGAGTTAGATAGGAACTTAGACAAATATTTAAGATATAAAAATTGCGAAGTTAGAAATGTTTCAGTTCGTGGAGAGTGGCTTGAAATATCAGTAACAAAGAAATAAAAACAAAATTGCTGACCTAACGGTACGACGGGGAGAAAGAAAGAGGTAACAAGATGGAAGAATTGACAAGCAAAAAATTATCACTTATCGACAAGGACTTAAAAAACTACACCACAAAGATAAAGAAGTGTGGAGATAACATTCGAAAGAACTATATTAAGATAGCACACCTACTTTTCGAGGTAGAGTCTAAAGAGTGTTATCTTGAGGATGGCTTTGAGAGTACCATTGACTATGCAAGTCAGGTGTTAGGCATTCAGAAAACCACGGCATACAATATGTTAAAGATTGGTAAGGAGTACGTAGCAGAAAACGGAGAGCGTACCATCTTAACCGACTCAGGCGCGGACTATTCAGTATCGCAAATTCAGGCACTTTTGCCTTTAGGAGTTGAAAAGGTCAAAGAGATTAACGGCGAGGGAGTTATAACCCCAGATATGAGCGTCCGACAGATTAAGAGCATTGTTAAGGGGTTGACCGACGAGGACACCCCACAAGAGGACGAAAACACCGTTGACGGAGAAAGTGTAGAAGAAACCGAAGTTATTATAAAGAGTTTTGGTTCTATCGAGTTTTTGGAAGATGGTGATATTATTGCCCGTGGTTCGTTACCTGATGGGTTTATACAATCCATTGAAGAATTCTTCAAAAAGTCATTAGAGGATAGCGAGTTTGAGGAATTCGAAAAGTAAATAATTATAGGGTGGTGGGGTTATCCCACTCCCCACCACCTTTAATTATATGCAACTATTCATCTATCAAAATATGAAAGGAGTAAAAAAGATGAAAGTTTTGGTTTTTGCAAAGAAGAGACAGACAAAGGATGGACGCAATTTTACGGCATACGTAACAAAAATGTCCCGAAAGGACGGAACAGAGCTAACCGCGGGGGTTAAATTCCGTGAGGAATGCGGTGCACCTACCCTTGAGGAATGCCCTTGTTATATTGAGGTGGATAAGAAGAATGCAAACCTTGCCACCCGAAACCGTGAGATAGTTGACGAAGAGACGGGCGAAGTTAGGGATGTGGTACAGTACACATTGTGGGTATCTGATTGGGATAAGTCCTCCGAAGAGTACGTTGACCACTCTCTCGATGACTTTGAGGACTGATTTTTTCCAAACGTGCGGAATGTTCCACGTAAAACATTTTGAGGGGTAGCAATACCCCTCAATTTTAAAAAGTAAGAGGTGCGAAATGGATAAAAATGTTATAAAACTTTTACACGAATATCATAATACGGGACTACATATCGAGTTAGAAACTGTCGCGTGTGGTTATGTAACGGGTGTGTTAATTAGAGGTAAACGGGATAATTTTCATTTTAATCGTATATATGATTGGTACACTATGACAATGTTCTTTCACGACGATATTTATGACATACTATGTGATTTTAAGGTCGAGTTTGAAAGGAGAAAAAAGGAACATGAAAACGTTTGATATTTTAGCGCCACAACCCGAATTGGGAGCGACGTGCAAAGAAATAAGAGAAAATAACAAGTTATCTGTTATTGAATTTTCGGACTTAATCGGAATGACTCGACAAGCCGTGTATAACTTTGAAAAGGGCAAAACTTCCTCAATGGATATTTTGAGGGGTTATTTGAAATTGGCAAAGGGGGAATTGATAAATGACGACTCAGCAAATTCTTAATCTAACACAAAGAGAATTGGAGCGGATGACAGAAAAGGAACTGAGAAAGGCGGTTAGTGTGCTACGTTCGACAAGTCGGAAAAGATACGAACGAATTGTTGAAGCAGACATATATAGTCAAAGCGCTATTGCTTTGCACCGCTCAAGTGGTAGCGGTGGAATTTTTCCGACTGTTAAAAACATGGACTCTATCACGTTACTGAATGAACATAAAAGATATAAGCAGTTTTTAACGTCTAAAACTTCGACTGTCACGGGTGCGCGAAAAACCACGACTAAAACCAAAAATTTGGTTGAAGATTTGAGTGGCGGAAAAAATTTTACAGATGAAGAAATTACTGAGATTTTTCTAATGTCTGATGAACTCAAAAACGAAATGAACGTTTTACAATCGTCAACCGATAGGATAAGCGCTATAAGTGAGGTCTATGACCCCGACCTATCAAAAGAAGAAATAATGAAACGCGCACGTGAAAAGATGGTGGAAATGTATGAAAACGAAAACCCCACATTTGAAGAGTACGGACTATATCCGAGCAGATACATTGATTAGACAACAAAAATCACCTATTGAGATTAAGAACATAAAAAGATATATGAAGAAGAAAATTGAGTATTATAACTACCCTGTTTCTTTTGATATAGAGACGTCATCTTTTAGGGAGAACGGCGAACCAAAGGCAATAATGTATATATGGCAAATGGGTTTTGGCGACGAGGGCAAAGATTTAGTTGTAATAGGCCGAACATGGGAAGAATGGTTGCAGTTTATTAAATTAGTGCGAAAATGGTTTAGGCTTAAAAAAGATAGAGTACTTGTGTGCTACTGTCACAATCTAAGTTATGAAGCGCAATTCATACGAAAAATGTTTAAATGGGATAAGGTGTTTGCCCTTGATAAACGAGAGCCACTTTATATGCGTACAAATTTCGGTATAGAATTTAGGTGTAGTTTATTGTTAAGTGGGTACAAATTGGAGACATTAGCAAAAAACCTCACTAAACATAACATAAAAAAGATGGTGGGAGATTTAGACTATTCTTTAATAAGAAATAGCAAAACCCCTCTAACAGATGAAGAAGTAGGTTATTGTATAAATGATGTGAAAATTGTATGTGCATATATTTCCGAACGTCTGGAAATAGACGGCAACATTACTAAAATACCCCTCACGAAAACGGGGTACGTGAGAAATGCTTGTAAAATTGCCTGTTATGGAGAAAACCACAAAACTAAAAAATATTATAGGTATCGAGAAATTATCAAAAATTTGACTATAACACCACACGAATATGGTTTACTAAGGTGTGCTTTTATGGGTGGTTTCACTCACGCAAATTCTTTCTATGTACGGCAAACACTAAAAGACGTTACCTCAGATGATTTTTGCAGTAGTTACCCGTATGTTATGTTTTCTGAAAAATATCCTATGTCAAAGGGGGAGTTGTGTTATCCTGATATTGAGGAAGTATATAACAAGCTATATACATACGCTTGGGTTTTAGATATAGAGCTTTACGGGGTAGAAAGTAAAATATTACAAGAGGACTATTTATCTAAGTCGAAATGCCTTGATATAAAAAATTTTGTATTAAACAATGGACGGGTAAACCGTGCCGATTATATCCATATTGTCGTTACGTCGATTGATTTTGATTTGATTTTGAAAACCTATCGAATATCAGGGGGAGTTAGAATTTTACAAGCTTATAAATATTATTTGAACTATTTACCGACCGACTTAATCAATGAAATGCTATCATATTATGAGAAAAAAACCACACTTAAAAATGTGCCCAATATGGAAACCGAATATTTATCCTCAAAAGAAATGGTAAATTCGGTTTACGGGATGATGGTAACAAGTCCTATTAGACCTAATATCACATATATCAATGATGAATGGGGAGCGGAAAAAGTAGACATTGAAAAAGGGATAAAGAAATATAATAATAACCCGAACCGCTTTTCGTTTTATCCGTGGGGGGTGTGGGTGACGGCATACGCTCGACGTAACTTGTGGGATGGCATATTGAATTTGGGGAGTGACTACGTTTATAGTGATACCGATAGCGTTAAATTTTTGAACTTTGAAAACCACAAACAATACTTTGTAGATTATAACAATAACGTGATTAAAAAGCTAAAAAAGGCTTGTGATCATCATAACATACCTTTTGAAAAAGTAACTCCTAAAACTAAAGATGGAAAAATAAAAACGTTGGGAATTTGGGAGTGTGAAAGCGAAACCCCCGACACACCGACCTACTCACGTTTTAAGACTTTAGGGGCTAAAAGGTACATGGTGGAAGAATACACCTCAAAAGAAATCAGCTTAACAGTATCGGGGTTAAACAAAAAGACTGCTATTCCTTATTTGCTCCGAACGTTCGGAAAGGATAAGATTTTTGACGCTTTCACGGATGACGAATTTGGCATTGATAATATGATAATACCCCAAGGGCATAGCGGTAGAATGGTAGCAACCTACGTTGATAATGAAATAACAGGAACTGTTGTTGATTATTTGGGTAACGTCGGAGAGTATCACGAATTATCTTGTGTTAACCTTGAAAATAGCACATATACACTTTCACTTTCAAAAGATTATATTAGTTTCCTTTTGGGCATAAGAACCCAATTAGATTATAATGAGTTATGGTAAAGGAGAAAAGAAAAATGGAAAAAGTAAAATATTATTCATTAGATAGAATATTAAAGAAAAAAGCTCAATACAATGTTATTTTTGGGAAACGTTCAAATGGTAAAACCTACGCGGTTTTAGATAGAATGTTAAAGTTGTATTTTAGTAAAGGAATTGAGGGGGCATATATCCGACGAAATCAGGAAGATTTAAAAGGTAAAAACGGACAAACTTTATTTAATAATCACGTGCATAATGGATTAGTAGAAAAGTACAGTAAAGGGGTTTGGACTGATATATATTATTATGGCAAAAGGTGGTATTTTTGCAGATATGAAGAGGACGGAAAAGGCCACAAGCAAGTTATCAAAGCCGATAAACCATTTTGTTATGGCTTTGTTCTGTCGGGCATGGAGCATGACAAAAGTACAAGCTACCCGAATGTTGGCCTGATTTGCTTTGATGAAATGCTAAGTCGTTCAAATTATTTGCCTGACGAATTCATTTTATTCATGAATTGTTTAAGCACTATAGCCCGATTAAAGACCGAAATAGAGATATATATGTTAGGCAATACAGTTAATAAATACTGTCCGTACTTTGCAGAAATGGGACTAAAGGGAGTTAAAACAATGACTCAGGGGGCTATTGACGTATATAGATACGGCGATAGTGAGTTAAAAGTGGCGGTTGAATATACTCACCCCAACACGGGAGCAACGGGCAAAGGGAACGTGTTATTCGCTTTTGATAACCCAAAATTACAGATGATAACTAAAGGCGATTGGGAGCTTGATATCTATCCTCATTTACCGTTTAAGTACAAAAAAGATGATATTATTTATACTTATTTTATCGAGTTTGACGGGGAGCGCTTGCAATGTGAAATATTGAGAGGGGGCACGGATGAAGATGGCAAACGGGTTGACGCGGTTATTACTTTTATACATACAAAAACGACGGAGATAAAACACCCCGAGAATGATGTGATATTTTCTCCTGAAATATCCCCATTGAAAAACCATTATACAAAATTAACGAAACCAATCGACAAAAGGACTCAAAAGATTTGTGAATGTTTCAAGAGAGATAAGGTGTTTTATCAAAGTAATGAAGTGGGGGAGATAGTGAACAATTACTTGAAGTGGTGCAATAAGTAAAGGAGAGGTTGAAATGATATATAAAAATAGTTATGGCGAATATGTAGAGATTAACAAAAAAGAAAGGTTGCAAATTGAAGTGGCGCAATACTTAATAGACTACCCGTCATTAAGTGTTAGACAAATAGCCACTGAATTTATGCTATCACATACAACTATTTTACGTTATTTAAAAAACATACAATATATAGACTATGATATGTATTTACAGTGTAAAAATATTTTGAAAAGGAGAAAAATATGAAGTGGGAAACTTGTTTTCTATGTGGTTTCGATGCTGAAGCAAACATAAAATGTTTTGCATATAATGAACCGATAAATTTTGATACTGAAAAGAAATGTAAATATTGCCCGTATTATATTACTAATCGAGAAGCACGGGAAAAAATATTATTTGCTTATGGTTTGAAAAATCGTGTTCATCCTGTCCACAATGAGTGTATGTCAGAACAAGCACGATGGTTAAACGGTTTAGATTAAAGTTATCCACAAACCCTGTCCCATAAACCACCCAGCACACCTGTTCGAAACGTGTGTTCGGGTGGTGTTCTTATGTTCCACGTGAAACATCCCGACACACTCCGACCCACTCCGACCCTTTCCGAACGTTCGGAGACTCGAACACCTTACATGGGAAAATCGAACACTTGACATGGGGGGTGGG
>JAZNPJ010000055.1:0-7726 GCA_045589635.1 Clostridia bacterium | reverse complement strand
GCTTTTCGGCTTCTTTTGTGCTTATATCGTGCATCGACTTATCATCAACAGTTTCGCCCTTTAGACGACATAAAAAGTACATACCTATTACAATAGTAAAAAGTAACTGTATTGCAACTAAAACATTAGACATATTTTGTACCTCGCACTTGATATATTTATTTCGTATAAGCATTATTTCCTGAGCATTATATATTATCCTTTTTTAATTTGGTTATAAAAGGATTAAAAAATAAATATAAAAATGAATTTTCCTATTGACAAAACGTGAAATTAGTGGTAAAATATTTGTTGTTAAAAAAATATATGCCGTTGTGGCGGAACAGGCAGACGCCCGGGACTTAAAATCCCGTGGGAATAACATCCCGTGCCGGTTCGACCCCGGCCAACGGCATAAAACCGACAAGGTTCTAAAACTCGCTGAGGCGAGTTTTTTTTGTTGCTATTCTTTTCTTAAAATAGTCATATATATTACATTTTTTTTACAATAGGCACTAAAACTTGCTATTTATTGGGAATTGGATTATAATTATTATTGGATAAATGTGTATAAATGGTATATTATAAATTTAGAACAGATATAGGTAAAGGAGCAAAGGCTTTGAAAGAGAATATTAACATTTTATTAGTTCTTATGCAACTTGTTATAGGCGGAGCAGAAACACACGTAGTTGAGCTTGCAAAGGAGCTTAAAAGAAAAGGTCATAATGTAATTGTTGCATCAAATGGCGGTGTATATGTAAAAGAGTTAGATGAGGCAGGTATAAAACATTATAGTGTGCCTCTTCATAATAAAAAACCACAGAATCTAATAATTTCGGGTAAGAGACTTAAAAAAATAATAGAGGACGAGCATATTGATTTAGTTCATTCACATGCGAGAATTCCGTCGTTTGTTTTAAACAGACTGTATAAGAAAATGAAGTTCCCGTTTGTTACGACTGCACATTGGGTGTTTAATACAAAATACGGTCTTAAATATATAACTCCCTGGGGCGAAAAGGTTGTTGCAGTGTCCGAGGATATAAAAAAATATCTCATGGATAACTATAAAATACCCCAAAACGATATAAGGGTTACAATTAACGGAATTGATACAGATAAATTCTCGCCTCAAACAGATGTTAGCGATATCCGAGAGGAATTTAATGTATCCGAAGATGAGAATGTAATTGTTTATGTAAGCAGACTTGACGAATCAAGAAGTCTTGTTGCAAAGCAGTTGATATCCACAGTACCCGAGCTTTGTAAAAACATAGAAAAGCTAAGAGTAATTGTTGTAGGCGGTGGAGATGATTTTAATAATGTAGAGACGCTTGCAAAAGCTACAAACAAAAGTGTAGGATTCGAATGTATTACCCTTACAGGCCCCCGTACAGATATAAATAAATTTGCTGCCTTGGGCAAATTGTTTGTTGGTGTAAGCCGTGCTGCATTAGAGGCAATGGCATGTGAGAAGCCTGTTGTAATTGCGGGTAACGAGGGATATATAGGCTTATTTGATGAAAGCTTATTAGATGTTGGCATTAACACAAACTTCTGTTGCCGCGGTTGTGTAAAATCAAGCTCACAACTGCTTTTGGAGGATATTTTAAAATTCTTTAATATGGACGATGCCCAAAAGGAAGAATTAGGTAAATATGGACGTGAGCTTATAAAAAGAGAGTATTCTGTAAGCCGAATGGCAGAGGATACCCTGAGGGTTTATGATTGGGCACTTTCTAAAAAGAGTGAGATACTTATATCGGGTTACTATGGGTTTAAAAATAATGGCGACGATGCACTCCTAAAAGCAATAATAAGCGATTTAAATACGTACAAGGAGAGTGCTAATATTGTTGTTTTGAGTGCAGACCCAAAAGAAACTTCATGTCATTATTCTGTAAAAGCAATAAACCGTCTAAACATATTTTCTATACTTCGCCATATGAAAAGGGCAGATTTGCTGATATCCGGTGGCGGAACACTTATTCAGGATAAGACAAGCTCAAAATCATTATGGTATTATTTAATGATAATAAAAGCGGCTCTTGCAAGAAACGTAAAGGTTATGCTTTATTCTAACGGTATAGGTCCTCTTGAAAGAGAAAAAAATAAGGCTCGTGCAAAAAATGTACTAAACAGAGTTGATGTTATAACCTTGCGCGATAAAAAATCAGAAACAGAGCTTAAGAATATGGGAGTTACCAAGCCTAAAATACTTGTAACTGCTGACCCTGCATTTAACTTAAACTGCAATGATAGCGAAACAGGCAATAAAATACTTAAAAATGCAGGAGTTCCTCAGGATAAAAAACTATTAGGTGTTTCAATACGAAAGCTTGGTATGAGTGAGGCGGCAGAAGAAAAAATTGCAAAAGCTATTGATGAGGCAGTTGAAAAATATGATTTCTATCCCGTCTTTATTCCTATGCAGGAAACAAAGGATACATCAATTTCAAAGAGTATAATAAGTAAGATGTCCCAAAAAGCGACACTGCTTAGCGGCATATCTACCGTGAGCGATATGCTTGGTGTAGTGAGTAATATGTATATGTGTGTTGGTATGCGACTTCACCTTTTAACTTATGCCGCTACAAGTTCAATTCCCGTAATCGGAATTGTGTGCGACCCTAAAATAAGCGGATTTATGGATGTTATTGGTCAAAAAAGCTATTGCACAATAGATGAGACAATGAACGGTGAACTTAATAGCCTTATAGATACATGTGTTAATGATTATGATACTATAAAATTAAGTCTGCAGGATGGCTATGCAACATTTAAAGAAAAAGCAGTGCTTAATGCTAAAATAGCAATGGAATTATACGAAAAGGGGAGTGTTGATATTTGAAAACCAAATCAACAGGTAAAACCTTGTTACTAACTGCTATTTTTATGTCGGGAGCTACAATGCTTGCAAAGGTGTTGGGACTTGTACGTGATTCTATGCTTGCCGCAAATTTTGGCACAGGTCTGGAGGCAGACGCATTTCTATCGGCTACAAAGCTTCCTACAACAATGTTTGATATGGTTGTAGGCGGTGTTATCTCTGCATCATTTATACCGATTTTTACGGGTGTAAATGCTAAAAAGGATACAAAAAGCGCAATGGAGTTTGCTAATAAGTTCATAACGCTTATTCTTATGATAACTCTGGCAATAACCATAATAGGAATTGTATTTGCAAGACCTTTGACAAATTTTATTGCACCAGGCTATGATGGTCAAAAGTTTGAACTTACTGTTAAGCTTACAAGTATAATGTTTCCTATGATTATATTTACAGGACTTGCATTTTCGTTTGTAGGCATATTGCAGTCGATGGGCGAATATAAAATCCCGTCAATAATAAGCTTGGTATCAAATCTTGCAATAATTCTTTATTTTCCGCTATTTTGTGGCAAATACGGAGTTATGGGGTTGGCAGTTACTATGGTAATTGCATGGAGCTTGCAGGCAGTTGTGCAAATTCCGTCGCTTATAAAATTTAAATATAAATTTAAGATAGACTTTAAAATAAAAGATGAAAATATTCTAAGTGCGCTAAAGCTTGCAGGGCCTATGCTTATAAGTACATGGGTACAACCGCTTTGTAATCTAATAACTGCAAGGCTTGCCTCAGGTACAGACGGGGCATATGCATCACTTGAGCTTGCTAACAGATTATATATTATTGTAACGGGTGTTTTTTCGTTTGTGGTTACAAACTTAATATTCCCAAAGCTTTCAAAAGCGAATGTATCAAATAACGAGGAAGAGGCAAGAGGTTTGGTTTCGAACTCACTAAAGGCACTGCTTATAATAATTATGCCCATAATGGCAGGGATTATAATACTCGCAACGCCTGTTACAAGTATTATATATGAGCACGGAAAGCTTAATGCAAACGGTGTTATGGTCGTATCAGATGCACTGAGATTTTATAGTATAGGAATGGTTGGTCTGGCAGCAAATGAGGTACTGTCTAAAACATTCTTCTCTATGCGCGACAGTAAAACACCTATGGTAAATGCAATACTCAGTATGATTTTTAATGTGTTGTGCGCATATGCCTTGTTTGATAAAATGGGCACAAGCGGACTTGCATTGTCTGTTGCAATGGGAAGTATATTTAATGCAATTTTAAATCTTTTCTGCCTTATACGTAAGGACAATAAAATATTTAAAATTGCAGACTTGACTGAAATTCTGAAAATGGCAATTTCAACGCTTATTATGTCGGTTGTGGTTGTAATTGTATACAGGCTTATGTATGCACCGCAAAGGGATATGTTAAATCAATTAGTAATATGTGTTGCCTGTGCAGTGTCAGGAGCGATTGTATATGCAGTTGTTCTTTGGGTGGCAAAGGTAGGACTGATACGTCAACTCTTGCAGAAAGGGGATAGAAAATGAATAGTTTGATTTTATCAGTACTTGTTTCGTTATGGATAAGCTTTAGAAATGCATTTCTAAAAAGCAAAACGTATGCTTTGTTTATGAGAATATATAATTTTTTCTCGAATGCATGGAAGAAAAGTATAATATTGAATTCTGTTTGCAATACAGATAAAGAAAGTAAGCTTACAAACAGTATTTTTTATAAGATATACAGACTGCCATTTACATTCTGGGAATTTTTATCAGATAAAATAGGCGGATATATCAATAAAAATATAAAATCAAGTGCAATATGCACGCTTGCAAGAGGATACGTACAAGGCTTTATGGCACTTAATTCCCGATTTTGGGGAATTATGCTTTTAGCCTCATCAATTTCATTTACCGCTTTTGCATTAGTAAATGGTAAAACATACTCATTGCCTGTTCTTGTTGTGGGTGCGATAGGTGCGGTGTTCATACTTTTGAGATTTAATTTTATGTCGTTCTTAAATGGCTCTAAGTTTATTGACTTAGTAAAGGCGGCACTTGGATTTAAGGACCTTGATTTTAACTTCTTTGATGAAGAGTGTGCAAAGAAAAATCTTATTTTGCCACTGCTTGTAGGAATTCTTACGGGTGCGGTTATGGCATTTATGCCTGTTGGTATACTTATTCCGTTTGCACTTTTTGGTGCTATACTTGTTATGTATGCACCTATAACAGGTGTTTATGCGGCAGTGTTTTTGGGTGCTATAATTCCTACAATGATGCTTGCGATGATATGTATATGGACAACACTTTCACTTCTTATAAAAGCACTTTGTACAAAGGACTTTAAATGGAAATTGGGTCCCACTGCACTTGGACTTCTGATATTACTTACAATTTTATTTGTATCGTCAGCACTATCGTTTGCAATGGTTAAAAGTTTGACTGTGTGGGCAATGTATTTTGTATTTATCATTTTCTTTGTTGTAGTTATAAATACAGTTAATACAAAAGAACAGCTTTATGGACTTATTAAGATATTTATAATTTCGGGTGCTTTAGTTGCACTGTATGGAATTTTACAATATATATTTGGCTGGACAACCACCAACGCATGGATAGATGAAGAAATGTTCGAGCAAGAAACAATGAGAGTATATTCGACGCTCGAAAATCCAAACGTATTGGGAGAATTCTTGTTACTTGTATTACCGCTTGCGGCAGTACAGTTTATAAAAAATAAAGCAACAACACTTGCAAAATATGGCTATCTTGCAATGTTTGGTGTGTTGGCATTGTGTCTTGTACTTACACAGTCAAGAGGTTGTTGGCTTGGATTTATATTAAGTGCAGTTGTATTTGTAACCTTCTGGGAAGGGAAACTATGGGGTTTGTTGCCGCTTGCTATATGCATAATTCCATTTATTATTCCGCAGACGATTGCAGACAGAATTATGAGTATAGGTAATATGGAGGACACATCTACCTCGTACCGTGTGTTTATATGGATGGGCACACTTGGAATGTTAAAACATTACTGGCTTGGCGGAATAGGAATGGGCGAGGGTGCTTTTGGTGCAGTTTATCCGTTCTTTTCGTATAATGCAATAGTTGCGCCGCACTCGCATAATACATTTTTGCAGCTTACTGTTGAAGCGGGTATAGGTGCACTGCTTGTATTTTTAGTAACACAGTTTGTATTTATAAGAGGAATGGCAAAAACATACCGATTAGATAACAAAAAAAGTACAGACTCACTGACTGCTCTTGCATTTGCCTCAGCTATTTTAGGATTTTTACTGCAAAGTATGTTTGACTACACCTTCTACAATTACAGGGTTATGGCTTTATTCTTTATGGTAATGGCAATGGGTGTTTCGCTAAAGAATATAAAGGAGAGAGAAAATGGCTAAATACAAAATTATAGAGGTTTCTTCAGATACCAATATAGGCGGTGCAGGCAAGTGTGTTTTAACGCTTTTAGAAAACATTAACAAAGACGTTTTTGATGTTAAAGCACTAATTCCCAAAGACAGCCTTTTAAAAGAACACATAACAAGGCTTGGTGTTGAAGTTATAGAAATTGACGGAATGAAGGATAAGTCCTTAGATAAAGGGGACATAAAAAAATTAAGAGAAATATTTAAAACAGAAAAGCCTGACCTTGTGCATACTCACGGAAGTATGTCTGCAAGAATTGCGGCACGCAGGGCAGGCGCAAAGGTGGTATTTACAAGGCACAGTGTGTTTGAACCGTCAAAGAAACTATCACGTGGCATAGGCAAAGTAATAAATGGTATTATAAATAATTATTATGCTGACTCTATTATAGCGGTTGCTGAGGCTGCAAAGGATAACCTTACTGCAACGGGTGTAGATGAGAAAAAAATCAACGTTATATTAAATGGTGTTGAAGGCTTAAAAAGAGTAGATGATACAGAGAGAGAAGAAATTAAAAAGAGATTTGGCGTTGGCGACGAAAAGGTTGTTTCTATAGTTGCAAGGCTCGAAGATATAAAAGGGCACGACTACTTTATAGAAGCTGCAGACGAGATTTTAAAAGAGGGAATAAATGCTAAGTTCTTTATTGCAGGAACAGGCAGCTACGAAGAACACCTCAAGAATAAAGTTAAGGAAATAGACAGACAGGACAGTATAATCTTTACGGGCTTTATAAGTGATGTTGATAAGCTAATGAACATTACCGATATACAAGCTAATGCATCGTTTGGTACGGAAGCAACAAGCCTTGCTTTACTCGAGGGAATGAGCATAGGGATTCCCGCGGTAGTTTCTGACTTTGGCGGAAATCCGGGAGTTATAAAGAATGGTAAAAACGGATTTGTGGTAGAGAAAAAGAATTCTCATGCACTGGCCCAAAAACTCATGGATTTATTAACAGATAATGAGCTTTATAAAAAATTATCAAGCGGTGCTTTTGATATTTTCTCACAAACCTTTACTGCAAAGGCAATGACGCAAAAAACTGAAGAAATATATATTAAAACAATAAAAAATAAGGAGGGTACAAAATGAAAAAGACAAAATGGACAATTATAGATACATTTATCATACTTGCGGTTTTAATAGTTTGTTTTGTAGGCTATAAAATGTTTGGCTCAAAAATAACAACACCTGTACAAAGTAATAAAGCAGAGATTGTTGTGATGGTATCAAATAAGAGTAAAGGTTTTTCTGGGGCAATAAAAACAGGTGAAAGAGCAAATTTAAGTCTTACAGAAAAAAATGGCGGTATTGTAACCAGAGTTGAAAAAAAGCCTGCTGCAACTATGACACTCAATAGCATAAACGGTACTTATCAAAATGTTTTAAACGAAGAAAAAGAGGACGTTTATATATACGTTGAGGCAGAATGTGATATAAGTGATAAGCA
>JAZNPJ010000054.1:0-9918 GCA_045589635.1 Clostridia bacterium | reverse complement strand
GACTGGGTAAGTGTTACATCAATAGATAATATCGACAACAAGATAAAAGAAATAGAAGAAAAGCTCGGTTATCCATGCTTTGTAAAGCCCGCACGCACAGGATCATCTGTAGGCGTGGGAAAAGCACACGACCAAAAAGAGTTGTACATAGCAATAGAAAATGCACTCAAATTTGACAGAAAAGTCCTTGTAGAAGAGTGTATTGACGGACGCGAGGTTGAATGTTCAATTTTAGGCAACTTCGATGTCAGGGCAGGCGAAGTCGGAGAAATTGTGCCAATGGTTGAATTCTACGATTTTGACGCAAAATACAAAGACAACACAACAAAGCTTAATATCCCCGCCGACCTTTCACCCGCAATAAGGGAAGAAATACGCACATCTGCAATAAAGGCATTTAAAGCGCTTGACGGTCAGGGACTTTCACGTGTTGACTTTTTTGTAAAGCATAGCGATAATTCTATTGTATTAAACGAAATAAATACACTTCCTGGCTTTACAAATATAAGTATGTATCCAAAGCTTTGGGAGGCTATGGGACTTGGATACAGTGATTTATTGGATAATCTCATAGAGCTTGCAGAGGAAAGAGTGAAATAATGAATAACAGATGTATAGGTGTTTTTGACTCAGGGTTGGGCGGTCTTACCGCGGTAAGGCAGATTATGAAATCTTTGCCTGATGAGAGTATAATTTATTTTGGTGATACTGGCAGAGTTCCTTATGGCACACGAAGCCGCGAAACTATTATAAAATATACAAAAAATGATATAAGATTTTTACAGAGCTTTGATGTAAAAATGATTGTTATAGCTTGCGGAACTGCAAGTTCTGCCGCTTTACCCGATATAAAATCAGAGTTTACAACACCCATAATCGGTGTTATTGACGCCGCAGTGAATGAGGCAATACGAGTAACAAAAAACAAAAAAATAGGTATAATAGGTACCGCGGGCACAATACAAAGCGGTTCATATGTGCGTTCTATAAAAGAAAATGACCCTCAGATACAAACCTTTTCAAAGGCGTGTCCGCTGTTTGTTCCGCTTGTAGAAAACGGACATATTGATACTCAGGTTACAAAGCTTATTGTAGAGGAATATCTTACTGATATAAAAAATTCGGGTGTTGATACTCTTATTTTAGGCTGCACTCACTATCCACTTCTTAAAAAAGTTATAGGCGAATATATGGGTGATAGTGTTTCTCTTGTAGACCCGGGTGCTGAGGCGGCAAAATATTTAAATTCTATTCTCAGCGATGATATGCGTCATAGCAAAACAAAGGACGAAGAGCAATACAGATATTTTGTAAGTGATAATCCGTCAGGCTTTGAGGACATTGCCTCGACCTTTTTAGAAACTAAGATTAACAGGCAGGTAACAAAAATTGACATCGAAAAATACTGATTTGTTTAATATAGAGGTTACAAACCATCAGACTATTGACACTACAAAAGACGAAATCTGCGAAAGAGCACAAGGCTCACTTTATATTAAAGATAATAAAACATATATAATTTACAAACTTACATCAGATGAGGGAGAAACCTCCGTTATTGTTACAGTCGGGAAGGACAATGTAACAGTTAAAAGAACGGGTAGTGTTTCTTCGAAAATGATTTTTGACAAAAATAAAAAGACATATTTAAAATATAACACAATGTACGGTAGCATAGACACTGTTATAGACACACAAAAGATTGTAAATGCAATAACTTATGATGGCGGAAAATTACGTCTTGTCTACACATTGACTATGCAGGGAGCTAAAATGTATAACGATATGGTTATATGTGTAACTCCTCTTTAAAGATGGAGGCTTTTGATGAAGTTATTTAAAAATTTTATAGCTGCAATTCTTAGTATTTCTATACTTACTTCTGCTACGGGAGTATATGCACTTGGTGAGGATTACAGCGACGGATTTATAATATGGGATAATATATCCGAGTACGTTTCCGATATATACATAGACAAGACCCTTACAAAGGAACAGATTATGCAGATGGGAATTTCCAATCTGTTAAATGATGAGGATATAATGGTTGAGCTTTTAAAGAAAACTTTAGAGAGTATTGACCCCTACTGTTCTTTTATGACTTATGCGGAGTATCAGCAATATATTGCAAGTATAAACGGTGTTATGTACGGTCTTGGTGTAATCCTGGAACAACGTGATGACGGAGTTTATATAACAGGCTTTGTTGAGGGTAATCTCGCACAGGAGGCAGGCTTTAGTGAGGGCGATAAGATATATGAGGTTGAAGGAGTAAATGTCGAGGGCAAGAGCATTGATGAGGTAAGAGCACTCGTTATGGGTGAGTTGGATACTAAAGTATCAATTACCGTAGAGAGAAATTCTCAGCACCTCACACTTATTGGTACAAGATGTGCTATTAACACATCAACCGTTACAGGAGGTATACTAAAGGGTAATGTCGGTTATATGAAAATATTAACCTTTGGCGATAACACCGAAAAAGAGGTCCGCCAAATGCTCGATACTTTCCAGTCATCAGATGTTAAAAAGCTTATTATAGACTTAAGAAACAACGTAGGCGGTCTGCTCTCCTCAGCAGTTGCAATTTCGAAAATGCTTGTTCCTAGGGGTAAAATTGTAGATGTAAAATACCGTGTCGAATCAGGAAACCGAAGCTACTACTCAGAGCTTGAGCGTACCTACTATGACACAATAGTGCTTGTAAACCAGAACACCGCCTCCGCCTCAGAAATATTTGCAAGCGCAATGCAAGAAAGCGGTGCGGCAAAGCTTTACGGTGTAACAACCTACGGAAAGGGCGTTGTACAGGGAACATTTTCTCTTAATAACGGCTCTATGCTTAAAGTTACAACGGGCGAATATATTACAAGAGATGGAAACAAAATAAATGGAATAGGCATTGAGCCTGACTTGTACATAGAAAACGAAAAAGAGGCAATAGACGTTGGCTCATACACAAAATTTACTTTCACAGACAAGTGGTGTGTAGGTCAAAGAGGCGAGCCGGTAAAGGCTGCAAAGGAAAGACTTTCTATGCTTGGCTATTACACAGGTAATACTCAAAGCTCACTATTTGACGCGTCATTACAGGACGCCATAAAGGCATATCAGTCCGTTTCGGGACTAAGCGCCTCGGGAATTCTGGATATTCCTACTCAGGTAAAGCTCGATAGAACCTTTGGCTCCCTTGAAAAAGAAGTTGATATTCAACTCCAGAAAGCTTACGAGGCCTTTGGCGGAAATATTGACGATTTATATTAAATATGACAAACAGGGCATATACACCAACACTGGTTGGGAATATGCCCTTAACTACATACAAAACATTGTAGGAGACGGCGTCCCCGACGTCCGCAAAATATGATAAATACAACCATCGGAAAGGGATTATAAAAATGAAAAATTATCAATCAACACTACGTTGCTGCTTTGTGGGGTACATAATTCAGGCAATAATTGTAAACTTTTTGCCGCTCTTGTTTGTTACCATTCAACAGGCGTATAATATACCCCTTTCAAAGATTACAATTTTAATTACACTAAACTTTTTTGTACAACTTCTTACCGATGTATTATCGGCACCTTTTATTAACAAATACGGATACAAAAAACCCTTTTTTATTTCACATCTTCTGGCGGCTCTCGGCTTGGTTTTGATTACTGTATTGCCACAGATTATTGACCCCTTTGCCGGCTTTTTGACTTCAGTAATAATTTATGCAATAGGAGGCGGTCTTTTAGAAGTTCTGGTAAGTCCCATAACCGAAGCATGTCCAACACCTAACAAGGAAAAAGCAATGAGTCTTTTACATTCGTTCTACTGTTGGGGACAAATGGGCGTGGTTTTGGTATCAACACTGTTCTTTATGATTTTTGGTGTTGATAACTGGCGCATTCTTTCAATCCTGTTTGCACTTGTTCCGATTATAAACATTATTGTGTTTATGCACTCCCCTGTTCCAGCTGTGGTAAAAGACGGAAAACAACCTCTTTCGCTAAAACAATTACTTACAAACAAAACCTTTTTAGTGCTTTTAGTTCTGATGATTTGTGCAGGAGCAAGCGAGCTTAGTGTTGCACAGTGGGCATCAGCATTTGCCGAAAAAGGTCTTGGTCTTTCAAAAGCACTCGGGGATATTGCAGGTCCTGCCGCGTTTGCTTTGCTTATGGGTATATCAAGAGTATTTTACGGAAAATACGCAGATGTGATAAAGCTTATGCACTTTATATTATTGAGTATTTTCCTTTGTATTTTCTCATACCTTTTGATTTCACTTTCGCCATCACCGCTTATAAGCCTTATAGGCTGCGCTCTGTGCGGCTTCTCGGTGGGAATGCTCTGGCCGGGTACTATAAGCATAGCTGCCTCCTCAATACAAAATGGCGGTGCATTTATGTATGGACTGCTCGCTCTTGGCGGAGATATTGGTTGTACACTCGGCCCAACATTTACAGGTCTTGTAGCAGATTATTTTAATTCCGACTTAAAAATCGGTATTTTTGCTGCTATTGTTTTTCCGGTTATTATGCTTTTGGCACTTGTTTTTCATACCAAACACACCAAAAAGCACTGATACTTTAGTGATAAATACACAATAAAACCATAAAAACCAAACAATAATAATAAAAACCACACAAAGAATTAAAATTAAGAAAATTTTAACAAAAAATCATTGAAATTGTTATAAATTCGTGGTATAATAACAAATGTATGTTTAATATGGGTGCAATAGCACTTAACAGATGAAGGAGGATAAACATAATGGCAGTAAAAAGCGAACAAATCGAAAAAAATCTTGTAAAACTTACTTTTGAAGTAACAGCAGAGGATTTTGCAAAGGCTATTGATAATGTTTATAAGAAAAATGCAAAAAAATTCAACATACCCGGTTTCAGAAAGGGTAAGGCACCAAAGGCGCTTATCGAAAAATACTACACAGAGGCAGTTTTCTATGATGACGCTATAAATGAAGTTCTTCCTGCTGCATACGACGCAGCTGTTAAAGAAGCAGGTGTTGACGTTGTTGCAAGACCAGAGGTTGATGTTGAAGAAATCAAAAAAGGCGAAAATGTTGTATTCACTGCACTTGTTACAACTAAGCCGGAAGTTAAACTTGGCGAATATAAGGGTATAGAAGTACCTAAATTTGACTATAATGTAACAAACGAAGACGTAGAAAAAGATATCGAAAATGCAAGACAAAGAAACGCAAGAGTTACAACTCTTGACGAAGGTACAGTAGAAAACGGTTCTATAGCTGTTATAGACTTCGACGGCAGCGTTGACGGTGTTGCATTTGAGGGCGGCAAGGGCGAAAACTATGACCTTGAAATCGGCTCAGGTACATTTATCCCCGGCTTTGAAGAGCAGCTTGTAGGCGCAAAGGTTGGAGATCTTGTTGATGTTAATGTTACATTCCCTAAAGAATATCATGCTGCTGACCTTGCAGGCAAGGACGCTTTGTTTAAGGTTACTGTAAAGGAACTTAAGGTAAGAGAACTTCCTGAGGTTGATGATGATTTTGCATCAGAGGTAAGTGAATTCGAAACTCTTGAGGACTGGAAAAAGGATATAAGAACAAAGCTTGAAGAAAGTGCCCAGAACAGAGCTAAAATTGACACAGAAAATGCAGTTATCGAAAAGGTATGCGAAAATGCAACAGTAGAAATTCCTGCAGCAATGCTTGAGGCAAATGTAGAAAGAGAATATCAGGAATTTGGTCAAAGACTAATGTATCAGGGCATGAATATTGATATGTACATGCAATACACAGGTATGAGCGAGGAAACACTTAAAGAGCAATTAAAGCCACAAGCCGAAAAGAAGCTTTTAGGCTCACTTGTTCTTGAGGCTATACAAAAGGCAGAGGGCATTGAGGCAACTCCTGAAGTTGTTGAAATGGAGCTTGTTGATATGTCAAAGAAGTACAATATGGAACTTGATAAGCTTAAGGAGCTTATGGGCGAGGCTGAGATGGAAAATCTTAAGAATGACCTTGCAATCCAGCAGACAATCACAATGCTTGTTAACAATGCGGTTGTAGCAAAGAAAAAGAGCACATCAAAGTCAACTACAACAAAGTCAACAACTGCTAAGTCAACAACTGCTAAAAAGACAACTACAACAGCAAAGAAAACAACTACAGCCAAAAAGACAACTACAACTAAAACAGCAAAGACTGCAAAAGCAGAAGAAGCTGACAAATAAAAAGGTCTTGCAGTCATTGGTGTAATTTACTCAGAAAGGAATGATATTTATGGCAACTATTCCTATAGTAATAGACCAGACAAGTCGTGGCGAACGCTCATACGACATATACTCAAGATTATTAGAGGACAGAATTATTTTCCTCTCAGACCCGGTTACTGACGCAACTGCAAGCCTTGTTGTTGCACAAATGCTTTTTTTGGAAGCAAAGGACCCGGACAAGGATATACAACTCTATATAGACTCACCCGGTGGCTCAATAACTGCCGGAATGGCTATATTTGATACGATGAATTATATCAAATGCGATGTATCTACCATATGTATAGGTATGGCGGCAAGTATGGGTGCTTTCCTTCTTGCAGCAGGTACAAAGGGTAAGCGTTTTGCACTTCCCAACAGCGAGGTTATGATACATCAGCCGCTTATTTCGGGCGGGGGCTTAAGCGGTCAGACTACTGATATAAAAATCTATTCCGACCATATGGTAAGAACAAAGGAGAAAATGAACCGAATTCTTGCCGAGCGTTCCGGCCAAACCTACGAAAAGGTTTGCGAGGATACCGAAAGAGATAACTTTATGAGCGCCGAAGAAGCAAAGGCGTACGGTCTTATAGACGAAGTTATCGAAAGAAGAGAACAACAAAAGTAAACTTTTACCACAACGATAACCATAACCATTCCCATGCACGTGTCTTACATAGGTAGGGAGTGGTTATGTGTCATTTATTCGAATTTTTATTATATGCCGTCAATAAGACGGGATTGGAGTGCTAAATGTCAGAAAACAACTTACTAAAATGCTCGTTCTGCGGCAAACGCGAAAACGAGGTTAAAAAGCTTTTATCAGGTCCAGGAGTTTTTATATGCGACGAATGTATAGGCACCTGCAACAAAATCCTATCAGACGATTTTGATTTTGACTTTGATGAAAAAACACATTTCGACCACGACTTTGAACTGCCAAAGCCAAAAGAGATAAAAGAGTTTTTAGACGAATATGTTATAGGTCAGGAGAAGACAAAGAAAATTCTCTCCGTTGCAGTATATAACCACTACAAAAGAATAGGCCACTCAGAAGAAACCAACGATGTTGAGCTTCAAAAGAGTAATATACTTATGGTTGGTCCTACAGGTAGCGGTAAGACATTTATTGTGCAAAATCTTGCGCGCATGCTTAACGTTCCTTTTGCCATTGCAGATGCAACCTCTCTTACCGAGGCAGGATATGTCGGCGAGGACGTAGAAAACATACTCTTAAAGCTTATTCAGGCTGCAGATTATGACATAGATGAGGCAGAACGCGGAATAATATATATAGACGAAATCGATAAAGTTGCAAAAAAATCAGAAAACCCGTCAATCACAAGAGATGTAAGCGGCGAGGGCGTACAACAGGCACTTCTTAAAATGATTGAGGGCACTGTTGCCTCTGTTCCGCCACAAGGCGGAAGAAAGCACCCGCAACAGGAATGTATCCCGATAGATACCACAAATATATTATTTATCTGCGGCGGTGCATTCGACGGAATAGAAAAAATTGTCGGCGACAGAATAGGCAAAAAAGGCCTCGGCTTTGGCGCAGTTGTTGAAAGCAAGAAAGAGCAAAATCTTTCGGAGGTGTTTTCGCATATAACTCCTCAGGATTTAATAAAATTTGGTCTTATTCCCGAGCTTGTGGGAAGATTACCAATTTTCTCGAGTCTTGACCAGTTAGATAAGGCTACACTTATAAAGATTTTAACAGAGCCAAAAAATGCGCTTATTAAACAGTATAAAACACTTTTCGAGATGGATAATGTAGAGCTTGAATTTGAAGATGACGCCATCTGTGCAATCGCCGATAAGGCAATAGGGCGCGATACAGGTGCAAGAGGATTAAGAGCTATTATAGAAGAAGCAATGTCGGATATAATGTTCGAAACACCGTCAGACGACACCATCGAAAAAGTAACAATAACAAAGGAATGTATTTTAGATAATATGCCTCCGAAAATCACACGAAAACAGGAAGCGCTGGAGTCCTCGGAGGATAATCTACCCGCATAAAACCAAAACAAAGGAGAGTGCAAAAATGTTTGTATCAAAGAATTTATCAGTAAACGAAAAAAACCATCTTGTAATAGGAAAAAACGATACAATAGATCTTGCTAAAGAGTATGGCACGCCACTCTATGTTATTGATGAGGATTTATTACGCGAAAATTGCAGAATTTATAAAAATGCAATGGAAAAATATTACAACGGAAGAGGTTTGATTCTTTACGCAAGCAAGGCTTTTTGCACAAAATACGTCTACAGAGTTATAAAAGAGGAAGGACTTGGAATTGACGTTGTGTCGGGCGGCGAATTATACACTGCCTTAAAGTCAGATTTTGACACGGATAAGATTTATTTTCACGGTAACAATAAAACTGTCGACGAGCTTACAATGGCAGTTAAAAACCGTATAGGCTGTGTTATTGTCGACAATATATATGAGCTGGAAAAACTAAATGAGATAGCCTTAAATGAGGGTATTATTCAAAACATAATGTTTAGGATAAAGCCCGGAGTTGATGCGCATACTCATAGCTTTATCCAGACAGGTCAGATAGATTCCAAGTTTGGTGTTGCTCTTGAAAACGGCGAGGCATTTGAAATTTGCACAAAAGCAAGCAAGATGTCTAATGTTAAGGTAATCGGTGTGCATTGTCATATAGGTTCACAGATATTTGACATAGAGCCATTTTGTGAGGCAGCTTCTGTAATGATGAATTTCATTGGCGACTTAAAGGATTTACTCGGATTAGAAATTGAACAGTTAAACCTCGGTGGCGGATTTGGTATTATGTATACCCAAAACGACGACCCCGTTCCATATGATGAATATATAAAGCACGTGAGCGAGGTTGTTAAGAGCACTGCCGCAAAAAGAAATTTAAAACTTCCGTTTATTGTTATGGAGCCGGGACGTTCTATAATTGCCCCAACAGGTATAACGCTATATACAGTGGGCTGTGTTAAGGATATTAAAGATGTAAGAAAATACGTTTCGGTAGATGGCGGTATGGCTGATAATCCAAGATATATTATGTATGAATCGGAGTACGAAGCAGTTGTTGCAAACAACGCAAACGCGCCAAAGACAGAAAAAGTAACCATTGCGGGAAAATGTTGCGAAAGCGGCGATATACTAATAAAAGATATACTAATGCCGCAAATAAATGCATATGATACCCTTGCAGTTCTTGCAACGGGTGCATATAATTATTCTATGGCGTCAAACTACAACAGAATTCCACGACCTGCAGTAGTTGCAGTATCAAACGGTACTTCTAAAATAGTAGTTAAGAGAGAAACATACGAGGATATTATATCAAATGACCTTTAATTTTCTTTTTAACAGAGATGTTACTTTTTTAAATGTTGTATTTTAACAACATTATAGGTAACATCTCTGTTTTACCTTTTTAATTTTGTTATTATATTGTAAACTTTTTTTAAAAAAACTATTGCAAAATGCAAAAAGATGTGGTATACTGTTAAATGGTGTTTAATGCACTTAATTTTTAAAAGGAGGAATTGGTAGTGAAAGAAGGAATCCATCCTGAGTATAAGCAAACTACCATTACTTGTGCTTGCGGCGAGGTTATTGCAACAGGCTCAACCAAAGAAAACATTCAGGTTGAAATCTGCTCAAAATGCCATCCGTTCTTCACAGGTAA
>JAZNPJ010000053.1:0-4923 GCA_045589635.1 Clostridia bacterium | reverse complement strand
TACTTACCGTTCCCGAAACATCTCTGTACTTTTCTCCGTTTATGCTAAGACCGCCATCTAAAATAAGACGTCTTGCCTCACCATTGGATTTGAAAAGTCCTGTTTTTACAAGCATTTCGAGCATACCCATTCCAACTACATTCTCTATAACTGTTGTTGGCATATCTGCACTCACGCCGCCATTTGCAAAAACTTCTTCTGCTGTCTTTTTGGCTTTTTGTGCTTCTTCCTCGCCATGGACAAGCTTTGTAACCTCATACGCGAGTATCCTCTTTGCCTCATTAAGCTCCTTACCTTCCCATTTTTGCATCTTCTCGATTTCTTCCATAGGAACAAATGTTAAAAGCTTTAAGCATTTTATAACGTCTGCATCATTTACGTTAACCCAATACTGATAGAAGTCATATGGCGGTGTTTTTATTGGGTCTAACCATACTGCACCTGATTGAGTTTTGCCCATTTTCTTACCCTCGCTATTGGTAAGAAGAGTAAATGTCATACCATAAACCTGCTTTTGGTCTTTTCTTCGGCAAAGGTCTATTCCGCCAAGAATATTACTCCACTGGTCATCTCCGCCAAGCTCTATCTTACAGTCGTACTTGCGGTTAAGCATCAAAAAGTCATAGCTTTGCATAAGCATATAGTTAAATTCCAAAAACGAAAGACCTTTTTCCAGTCTTTGCTTAAAGCACTCAGCTGTTAGCATCTTATTTACAGAGAAGCATGAGCCGATATCTCTTAAGAATTCTACATAGTTAAGTTCTAATAGCCAGTCTGCATTGTTTACCATAATAGCCTTGTCATCGCCGAAGTCTATAACTCTTGATAGCTGTTCTTTAAATTTTTCGCAGTTATGGTCTATAGTTTCCTTTGTCATCATCTGGCGCATATCTGTTCTTCCCGACGGGTCTCCTATATGACCTGTACCGCCGCCAACCAATGCAATGGGTCTGTGTCCATGCATTTGCATATGTCTCATAACTACCATCTGAAGATAATGACCTACGTGCAGACTGTCTGCTGTCGGGTCAAAGCCTATATAAAAAGTAACCTTCTCCTTACCAAGTAATTCTCTTATCTCGTCCTCGTGTGTTGTTTGTGCCAATAAACCACGTTCTTTAAGCACATCAAATACATTTCTCTCCATTTTTTGTATCCTTTCATTTGTTATAAAATCAATCTCGCTATATTATAACATTATTTTGTATCTTTTTCAAGTGTTTTACTTATTTTTGTATCAGTATGTTGCAATTATCCCCGTATTTCTTTCAAAAAGGTTATTCATTTCTATCTTACCGAATTTTTCTGTTCTTTTTCCGTCGATAAGAAATTGCACTCTGCCGACACTATCAAGCTCCGTAAGTGAATTTACTATAGAATAAACCGCCAAAAGCTTATGTTGGTCTGAGCCTGAGTTTTTTGAGATAAATCCGTTTTTAAAATCAACATAGCATTTATTATCGGATATCGTTACACCAATAAGTACACTTGAATCCGACAAGCACGGAATCAGTCCCTCTGTTTTTGGCCCGTTTATAAGCTCCTGAACCACGTGTTGTGCAAGAGGTCTCTGGTCAGTGATTTTTATACTGCGTTTTTCAGGATAGAGCATATTTGTATCCTGTTTTGTAAAATACAGTGTAACCTCATGTAATTCACCCTCGTTTACATCACTTACAAGCTTTATATCCGTTGCTTTTAAAGCACCTATTATTTCTCCGTCAGGTGCTATAATATCTGCACCCTCAACATTGACCTTTACACTCTCAATTCCCGAAATCGAACACAAGGTTTTTGCAACCGCATACACACGTAAAATATCCTTAGTACTATCCCCTGTGAGAAATTCCTGACTGAAGTTTGTAATAATATTTGCATTATCATTCATATCTATAGTCAAAAATTTTACATCGCTGCTTAGTATTGGCTTTATACCAACCGTTTTGGGGCCTTTTATAAGATTATCTATAACTTTTATGCATAAATCCGCACTATCCTTGTAGCGTATCTCTCGAAATTCCGATTCTAATGTAGTTTGTTCGTTGTTTAGAAAATAGAGCTCGCACTCCTTTTTAATGCCATTACCGAATATATCTACCATATAACTTATGGCCCAAACAAGCGAAATACATACAGCTACCGCAATTATAAGAGTTATAATAAGTTTTGGAATGTTAATTATTCTTTTCACTATTTATCCCCCTTTACATTGCCCTGTCCAATGGGTAAAATAACTGTAAATATACTTCCCCCGTCATCAGAGTCGGTTATTTTTATACTTCCCCCGTGAAGCATTATAGCCTCTTTTGATATTGCAAGACCAAGTCCTGTACCGCCCGTATCACGCGAACGCGAGTTATCAAGACGGTAAAATCTGTCAAATACACGTTCTTTTTCTTCATCTGGGATTCCGTCTCCCGTATCCTCAACTGTGAGAATTACAAATCCTTCATTTTCCTTTGCATCTATTTTTACATATCCGCTTTCATTGGAGTATTTTATTGCATTATCAATTATATTATAAAGTGCCTCGTATATCTTATCATAATCAGCGTTTATGACACTGTAGTCATTATCTATAAAGTCGCGGTATATTGTTATATTCTGACCCTGTGCAATATCGGAAAGTTTTCTTACAATATCACCCAACATCATTTTTATGTCAACTTCCTGTCTTTTCAGTGTTGCGCTGTTTCCGTCAAGCTTGGATAATTCTAACAGCCTCTCCACTATTCTTGTAAGTCTGTCTACCTCATCGGACATATCCATAAGGAACTCCCTTACCATTTCGGGATTGCTGTCCTCACTTCTTATTATACTCTCACATACAAGCTTTATTGTTGCCATTGGCGTTTTTAATTCGTGCGATACGTCAGATACAAACTTTCTTCGCCTTTCTTCAATAAGATTAAGCTCATCACACATATAGTTCATTGTATCGCCAAGCTGCACAAACTCCTTAAGACCCTTCTTTTTTATACGCTTTTGGAAATTACCCTTTGATATTTCTGTAGCAATTTCTTCGAACTCCTTTAGCGGAGAAGTTATTGCAATGCTTATACCAATAGACAACATTCCTATAATTGCAACTATAATAAAGCAAAAGAAAATCAAAGAATCACGAAGAGACGAAACTGTATTTTCTATATCAGATGCATTTTGAGCCAGATATACACCTCCGACAATTTCGTCATTTATAAATATCGGCACAGAGACCGTTATAAAGTTTGCATTTTCATCCTCACTAACTAAACTTGACTGCTCACCGTCAAGTGCTCTTTTAATTTCATCACGCATATATGCTTTGCCAATCAGACCCGATTCAGCATTTGTATCATACATAACAGTATACGATGCATTTGTTACAATACATCGTATTGTAGTACCTGCAAGACTTCTGCCCGTAATATCCATGAGGCGCATTCCTGCAATATTTATATCATTATCCCACTGCTCCGATGCGGAGTCTGAGATTATGTTGGCCTTTTCAAACATATCTACAGTTTTTGAGTTGTACAGATTATTACTCATAAGACCAACCACATATGTAGACATCAAAATGAGAGTTACCAATATTACAGCAAAATATGCTGCAGTAATTGTAAACCTCATAGAAAAGCATATATTTTTAAATGTTTTTACAACGTTTTCCCACTTTTTCTTACCAGAACTACTTTTTATAATAATAACCCACTCCCCACTTTGTTCTTAAGTATTTTGGCTCGGCAGGTTTTGTTTCCAATTTTTCTCTAAGACGTCTTATATGTACATCAACTGTTCTTACGCCCTCACGGCTTCCTTTACCCCAGGCAATTTCCAACAGCATTTCTCTTGTGTACACCTTACCGGGATTTTTCAAAAACAATTCCAATAAGTCAAATTCTTTTCCCGTAAGCTCAACCATTGTACCGCGCACCTTTACACGTCTGAAATCATAGTCAAGCTCTATATCACCCGATACAAACACCTTATCCGAAACAGGCTTTGTTTTTGGGGTTGTTCTTCTCATAATTGCTTTTATTCTCGCAGTTAACTCTCTTACATTAAACGGTTTTGTTATATAATCATCCGCACCATATTCAAGACCGAGAATTTTGTCTATATCCTCACTTTTTGCGGTTATCATTATAATTGGTACATTCGAAAAGCTTCTGACAGAACGACATACAGTAAATCCGTCCATTTTGGGCAACATCAAATCTAATAATATTAAATCAATGGTAGGGTCGTGAGCTTTTTCCAGGGCCTCTTCTCCGTCATAAGCAGTAATAACCTCATACCCCTCTTGCTCAAGATTAAATTTTATACCTTTTACCATTATTTTTTCGTCGTCAACAACCAATATTTTCATTACAAATCCCCTAGCCTTTCTGACCATTTCCCACTCACCTTGACTTCAAACAAGATGATGTGTATACCTACGTTTTATTATAATATATACCTATATAATTTGTCAAGAAAAACAAAAACTTTCTCCGTAAATTCATAAATATCAAGAAAAAACTTTACTGTTGGATTTGTAAATAAGCATAAACTGCGTTTGTACATTGCCAAGCAAAACACAAACTATTAGTCAAAATCACTTGACAAAAACAAACATATATGGTAAAATACATAGGCGGTTTAGCTATAGAAACAACATATTTTATATGGTGCAGTATCGAAGTGGACATAACGGAGCTGACTCGAAATCGAGAAATCCGGTGGTCTATTTGGAACTTAGAGGAATTTAGCGGAAGTTAGAGGAATCTAATGGAACTTTGCGGAACATATTTTCAAAAGTTCCCTCAGTTATATTGAAAATTTAATACAAGTTTATAACATTTCCCATACGCAGTTCCCAAAATCGCATTTGAGAAGTGTTAAAATACACATAGGGAGAAGTATCGAAGAGGTCATAACGAGCACGACTCGAAATCGTTT
>JAZNPJ010000052.1:0-13203 GCA_045589635.1 Clostridia bacterium | reverse complement strand
TGACAGTGCCTCATAAAGTTTGTAAATCTTGCGGATATTATAAGGGCAAGGAAGTTATAAAGGTTGAGGCTTAAGGCTCACGAATATAAAAAAGCGGAGAATTTTCTCCGCTTTTATTTTTTATATGCTCTTTTGAATATTATCCCAAATTTGAGGGAATTTCTTTTTTAAATTAACAGGCTTTAAATTCTTATCGGTAAATGCGTGCGATGTCCTGCCCTCTGTACATAAAACCATCTCGGGCAATTTATACACCTTATACGAAAACTCACATCGTACTATGCTTAATTTCGAAAGCTGACATTCTATTAAGACCTCATCATCGTAAGTAAGTCCTTGTATATACTTTGCACCCGTTTCGATAAGAGGTGTATATACTCCTGCCTTTTCCATATCAGAATATGACATTCCACATTCCTTTGTGAAATCCGAACGTGCTACCTCAAACCAGGGATAGTACCTTGAATGATGCACTATACCCATCATATCTGTTTCGGCATATCTTACAGTTAAATATGTTTTTGATACCATATAATACCTCTTAATATCTCTCGCTCTTTATTAGTGTACCAATACCTGTTTTTGTAAATATTTCCAAAAGCAGGCAGTGCGGAATTCTTCCGTCTATTATATGTACACCTGTAACACCCGCCTCAAGCGCGTCCATACATCCAAGAACTTTTGGTATCATACCGCCGTTTATAACACCGCTGTCAATCATTTCGTTAATTTCATCGGTTGTTGCCTCAAAAACAATTTCGCCATTTTGGTCTTTTATACCCTCAACATCAGTTAAAAGAATAAGCTTTTCTGCACCCACTGCCGCCGCAACTGCCGAGGCAACCGTATCTGCATTTATATTGTAGCTGTTACCGTCTTTGTCTGTACCTATCGGTGCGATTACAGGTATGTACTGGTCCTCCGCAAGGTGGTCTAAAAGATGGGATTTTACACTTATAATATCACCCACATATCCCAAATCTACTTCTTTATCATCTACTACGGTAGTTTGTTTTTTACATTCTATAAACGAACCGTCAATACCTGATATGCCCACAGCTGTGCCGCCCTTTGTATTAAGAAGTGCAACAATTTCCTTATTTGTTTTGCCTATAAGTACTTGTTGAGCAACACTCATCGTTTCGATATCTGTATATCTTAAGCCATTTATGAACTTACTCTCTACTCCCTTATCGCTTAAAGCCTTAGAAATATCAGGACCGCCGCCATGAACTACAATAGGATTAAGACCTATGTATTTTAAAAGCGTTATATCCTCCATAACAGAGTTTTTAAGTTCTTCATTTATCATGGCATTTCCGCCATATTTTACAACAACGGTTTTACCTGCAAATTTTTGAATATATGGCAGAGCCTCTATTAGTATACCCGCTTTTTTGATTAGTTCTTCCATTATAAGTACTCCTTTAGCCTATTAGAGATAAAATCCCGCCTGAGATAATCCCATTTTTTCGTCAAGTCCGAATATCAGGTTCATATTCTGAATTGCCTGACCCGCTGCACCCTTAACAACATTATCAAGCGCAGATACAACCACTGCTCTTTGCAGTCTTTCGTCTACCACGACACCTATATCAACAAAGTTTGACCCTGCAACGTGCTTTGTTTCAGGAAGTTCTCCTGCATTTTTAACACGTACAAAGAACTCATCTTTATAATATTCCTTATATAAATCCACAATTTCTTCGGTTGTGCATTTTTTATTAAGGTTTATGTATATTGTAGACAGTATTCCTCTCTTTTGAGGAATAAGATGAGGTGTAAATGAAAGCATTACATTTTCACCTGCAACATTTGAAAGCTCCTGTTCAATCTCGGAAGTATGACGATGAGTTGCTACCTTATATGCCTTTGAGTTTTCAGTACATTCACAAAAATGAGTCTGCAGTGCAAGACCTCTGCCTGCGCCTGTTACACCAGATTTTGCATCTACAATTATATTATTTACAGAGCCTATTCCCTTTGCCAGAAGCGGTACTGCACCCAATATTGAACAAGTTGTATAACAGCCCGGGTTACCAATAAGCTTTGCGCTTTTTATTTTCTCTCTGTGAAGCTCAGGCAGTCCATATACAGATTGTGCAAGAAGTTCTGGCGATGAGTGTTTTTCGCCATACCACTCCTCATAAACCTTTGCATCATCATATCTGAAATCACCGCTAAGGTCTATAACCTTAACACCACGCTCGAAAATCTTAGGAATAACCTCTTTAGACGCTCCATGAGGAAGTGCAGTAAATGCCACATCACACTTAGCAACCTTATCTATATCTACCTTTTCACATTCCATTTCGAGAACGTTTCTTAAATTCTGGTAAACATCACTTATTTTTTGTCCGTCAAAGCTTTGTGAACCAAGAACACAAATCTCAACTTCGGGATGATTTGTTAAAAGTCTTACAAGCTCAATTCCTGCATATCCCGTAGCACCTAATATAGCAACCTTAATCATTATTATCATATCCTTTATAAAATATTAAGAGTTAAGTTATAACCCAATTATATTTTATTATTATATTACATTTTTTGTTATTTGTAAATAGTTTTGAATAATTTTCATAAAAAATGTATAATAATTCAAAATTTCAATAAAAAAATGGTATATTTTGTATGATTATACCATTTTTATACACATAAAATTCATTTTTAAATCAATTTGCGACCAAATTACATCTCTCTGAACACACCAATAACCTTACCCAATATTGAAACTTCATCAACAATAATCGGCTCCATATAATCATTCTCAGGTTGAAGTCTGAAATGTCCGTTCTCTTTATAGAACGTCTTAACAGTTGCCTCATCATCATTTACCAATGCGACAACAATATCACCATTTGACGCGGTAGGTTGTTGCTGTACAATTATATAATCGCCATCAAGAATAGCGGCATTTATCATAGATTCTCCGCTTACCTTTAGCATAAATATGTCCTTATTCTTTGCAAAGCTCATAGGCAAAGGAAATGTCTGCGAATTATCCTGAATGGCAGTTATTGGTAAGCCTGCGGTAACTTTACCATACATGGGCACCTCTAAGTATTTATCGTCCATTGCAATAGGTATTACCTTTTCGCCCTTTGGGGCATAATTAACAAGGCGCATAGAACGGTTTTTTGCCGCATCCTTTACAATATAGCCGGCTTCCTGCAATTTTCTCAGTCTTGCATGAATTGTTGCGGTGGAATTTAATCCTACTGCATTGCATATTTCTCTCACACTTGGCGGAAAGCCCTTTTTTTCAAGCTGATAATAAATAAAATCGAGTATTTCGTAGTCCTTATCGCCCATCTTTGCCATTTTCTCAATTCCTCCCTCAATTGAATATTTAACGACAAAATCTGTAAAATTTCGTCATAATACAATAATATACGTATATAATACCACAAAAATCATTTTTTGTCAAACATATTTTCGCTTTTTTATAAAATTTTTTGAGAATAAAAGCACAATATTAAGGGAATTATATTTATAGTGAAAGGAGGCGTTTATTTATGTCATTCAACGAAAATCAAAACAAGAACAACCAAAACCAGAACAAAAACAATCAAAACAAAAATAACCAAAATCAAAATCAGAACAAGAACAATCAAAACGAAAATCAGAACAAAAATAACCAAAACCAAAACAGATAAGTTATTTTCGAACCCAGGAGCATTTGCTATACAAAAAGTTGCATAGCAAATGCTCTTCTTTTTATTATTTTGTGCAACAATTCTTGCCAAAATTTATTGACAATATGCGATATTTTTGGTACTATATATATTAGGATATTATTTGTATTATCAGGGTTGTTTTAACCCTTAAAATTTTGAAAGGATTGATATATATGTCTACACCAAAGGTTGCTCTTATTATGGGTTCTGACTCGGATTTTCCAAAATTGGAAAGCTGTGTTAAAAAGCTTAAGAGCTTTAATATTGAAGTTGATGTGAATGTTATTTCTGCACACAGAACTCCCGATGCAGCGGCAGAATTTTCTAAAAATGCCGAAGAGAACGGGATTGGGGTTATAATTTGTGCCGCGGGTATGGCTGCACATTTAGGCGGTGTTATTGCCGCACATACTACACTTCCTGTTATAGGAATTCCGATAAATGCGTCTATGAATGGTCTTGACGCTCTTTTGGCAACTGTTCAGATGCCTCCCGGGATCCCCGTTGCAACTGTCGGTATAGACAATGGCACAAACGCCGCTATTTTAGCAGCACAAATACTATCATTAAAATATGATTATTTAAAAGAAATGCTAAAAGCCGAAAAGCAAAAAATGGTTGACGGTGTTATGGCAAAGAATGATAAGATAAAAAAATCAGTAAGCGAACTATAAGGAGAAAACAAATGGCAGAGAACATGTACAAAAGCGCCGGTGTTGATGTAGAAGCCGGCTACGAATCAGTAAGACTTATAAAAGAAGATGTTAAAAAGACAGCAATCGAGGGCGTACTTGGCGGTATAGGTGGTTTTGGCGGTCTTTTTGAAATTCCAAAGGGATACGAAAATCCTGTACTTGTATCAGGCACAGACGGAGTCGGTACAAAGCTCAGAGTTGCATTCTTAATGGATAAGCACGATACAATAGGTCAGGACTGCGTTGCAATGTGCGTAAATGACGTTGCATGCAGCGGTGCAAAGCCATTGTTCTTCCTTGACTATCTTGCAGTAGGAAAAAACTATCCCGAAAAGGTTGCACAAATTGTAAAGGGTGTAGCTGACGGTTGTGTATTGGCAGGTTGTGCATTAGTTGGCGGAGAAACTGCCGAAATGCCAGGTTTTTACCCCGTTGATGAATACGACCTTGCAGGCTTTAGTGTAGGCGTTGTAGAAAAGTCAAAGATAACAGACGGCGCAAGAGCAAAAGAGGGCGATGTTCTTATAGGTATTGCATCAAGCGGTGTTCACTCAAACGGATACTCACTTGTAAGAAAGATTTTCGACTTAAACAGTGAGGACGCTGCCAAAAAACTTCATACATATAGCGAGGAGCTTGGTAAGGAAATAGGCGAAGAGCTTCTTACACCAACAAAAATTTATGTAAAACCTCTTTTAAAGCTTATCGAAGAAGTTGGCATAAACACAGTATCGCACATAACAGGCGGTGGATTTATAGAAAATGTTCCAAGAATGCTTCCTGATAATTTAAGAGCTGTAATTAAAAAAGGAAGTTGGAAGATTCTTCCCATATTCGAACTGATGCAAAAAATGGCAAATGTTCCTGAAAGAGATATGTATAACACCTTTAATATGGGTATTGGTATGATAGTTGCAGTTGATGCTGCTAAGGCAGAAATGGCAGTTAAATGCCTTGAAGAAGCAGGCGAAACAGTTTATGTTATAGGCGAGCTTGTTAAGGGCGAAAAGGGAGTTGACATAATTTGAAAAAGAGAATAGGCGTTCTTGTATCAGGTGGCGGAACAAATCTGCAAGCACTTATTGATGCACAAGATAGCGGTATTATAAAAAGCGGCGAAATCGTTACAGTAGTATCAAACAAAAGTGATGTTTATGCTCTTGAGCGTGCAAAAAACGCAGGCATTGATACTAAGGTTATAACAAAAAAAGAGTGTGGTACAAGCGAGGCATTTGACATGGCTTTACGCGATTATATGCTTTCTAAAAAGGTTGATATAGTAGTACTTGCAGGCTTTTTGGCAATACTCGGAGACAGTTTTTTAAAGGAATACAGTAACAAAATTATAAATATACACCCGTCTTTAATCCCATCATTTTGCGGAAATGGTATGTACGGACTTAAAGTTCATCAGGCGGCGCTTGATTATGGTGTAAAGGTTACAGGTGCAACTGTCCACTTTGTAAATGAGGTTGTAGACGGCGGAAAGATAATTATGCAAAAGGCGGTTTACATAAATGACACAGACGATGCCGAAACACTGCAAAAACGCGTTATGGAAGAGGCAGAATGGCAAATTCTCCCACAAGCAGTAGAAATGGTATGTGCTAACTAAATACAGAAAGGAATTATGTAAATGGATACACTTAATATATATGAAGAATTACAAAACAATTCATACCCAGGCAGAGGTATTGTTATAGGTAAATCTGAAGATGGCAAATCTGCAGTTACTGCTTATTTTATAATGGGCAGAAGTGTAAACAGCAGAAACAGAGTATTTGTAGAAGATGGCGAGGGAATAAGAACACAAGCGTATGACCCCTCAAAGCTTGAAGACCCGCACCTTATAATATACGCTCCCGTACGTGTTTTAGGTAATAAAACAATCGTAACAAACGGAGACCAGACAGATACAATATATGAGCTTATGAATAATCAAATGACGTTTGAGCAATCACTTCGTACCAGAGAATACGAAGATGATGCTCCAAACTTCACACCAAGAATTTCGGGTATTATCAAAAGAGGCGAAAACGACTTTAACTATGCACTCTCAATATTAAAGAGTGCAAACGGAAATCCCGCATCTTGCAGAAGATATACCTTCTCATACTCAACCCCGATAAGCGGCGAGGGACATTTCATTCATACATATCAGGGAGATGGCACTCCCCTGCCGTCATTTGAGGGCGAACCAAAGCAGGTTACAATTCCAAATGACATTGATGAATTTACAAACGGATTGTGGACATCTCTCAACGAAGAAAACAAAGTATCTCTTTTTGTAAGATATATAAATCTCGAAGACGGTACATATAAAACAAGAATTATAAATAAGAACAAATAATACAATTTTACGAAAGGGATATCAAAGATGAAAGAACTTCAATTAAAATACGGTTGTAACCCCAATCAAAAACCGTCAAAGGTATTTATGCAAAATGGTGATTTACCATTCGAAACTATAAGCGGAAATCCTGGTTATATAAATCTGCTTGATGCTTTAAACGGCTATCAGCTTGTAAAGGAATTAAAAAAAGCAACAGGGCTTCCATCTGCTACATCATTCAAGCACGTATCTCCTGCAGGTGCGGCAGTTGGTCTGCCTCTTAGCGATACACTGAAAAAGATATACTTTGTAGATGATGTTGAGCTTACACCGCTTGCAAATGCTTATGCAAGAGCAAGAGGTGCTGAGAGAATGTCGTCATTCGGCGACTTTATTGCACTATCAGATGAGTGCGATAAGGCAACTGCTCTTCTTATTAAAAAAGAAGTTTCCGACGGTGTAATAGCACCATCATACAGTGATGAAGCTCTTGAAATTCTAAAAGCAAAAAAGAATGGCAACTACAATGTTATTAAAATAGACGAAAATTATGTTCCCGAAGAAATCGAACACAAACAGGTTTTTGGCATTACCTTTGAACAAGGCAGAAACAACCTTGATATTAACGAAGATTTACTTTCAGAAATTGTTACAGAAAACAAAACTCTTACAAAAGAGCAAAAGCGCGACCTTTTAATTTCTTTGATAGTTTTAAAATACACACAATCAAACAGTGTATGCTATGTAAAGGACGGTCAGGCAATAGGCATAGGCGCAGGTCAGCAATCACGTATCCACTGCACACGTCTTGCGGGTAACAAGGCAGATATATGGTGGTTAAGACAAGCTCCGCAGGTGTTAAACCTCGAGTTTGTTGACGGAATAAAGAGAGCAGACAGAGATAATGCTATTGACGTATATATAAGCGACGAGTATATGGACGTTTTAGCAGACAGCGTATGGGAAAATACATTTAAGGTAAAACCACCTGTATTCACAAAGGAAGAGCAAAAAGAGTGGCTTAAGAAGAATACTGATGTTGCATTAGGCTCAGATGCATTCTTCCCATTTGGCGATAACATAGAAAGAGCGCACAAATCAGGTGTAACTGTTATTGCACAACCCGGTGGTTCAATCAGAGATGACCATGTAATTGACACTTGCAATAAATATAATATGGCAATGGCATTTACAAAGATAAGATTATTCCATCATTGATTGGTGTATATAAGTTTGAGTAAAATTGCCAATCTTGCGCATTTACACTCATTTGTGTATAAACATACACGACAATCGTGCAAATACACAATCTGAACAATTTTCTTTCAAACTTGATTTTGTGAAAGGGGTTAAATAGGTATAAATATGAAAATATTAGTAGTAGGAAGCGGCGGACGTGAACACGCGATAATATGGAAAATAGCACAATCAAAAAAAGTCGAAAAGATATACTGCGCACCTGGCAACGGCGGAATTTCAGAGTTGGCTGAGTGTGTTGATATAAACGTAATGGATAAAGAAAAAATGGTTGCCTTTGCAAGGGACAATAAAATAGACCTTGTAATGGTAGCACCCGACGACCCGTTGGTTGACGGTATGGTAGATGCAATGGAGAAAGAGGGCATACGTGCCTTTGGTCCGCGCGCAAATGCTGCAATTATAGAGGGTAGTAAGGCTTTCTCAAAGGATTTGATGAAGAAATACAACATTCCTACTGCAGGCTATGAAGTATTTACAGACAGTGATAAAGCAATAGAGTATGTAAAAAAAGGTACATTCCCCACTGTTATAAAAGCAGACGGTCTTGCTTTGGGTAAGGGTGTTATTATTGCACAAAACCTCGAAGAGGCAGAAGATGCAATCCACGAAATGATTGATAACGGAAAATTCGGTAAAAGCGGCAGTCGTGTCGTTGTAGAAGAATTTCTAACAGGGCCCGAAGTATCAGTATTAGCTTTCACAGACGGTAAAACCGTTAAACCAATGGTTTCCGCTCAAGACCACAAAAGAGCATATGATAATGATGAGGGGCTAAACACAGGCGGAATGGGTACATTCTCACCAAGTCGTCTTTATGATAAGGAAAAAGAGGAAGAATGTATGAAGAATATATTCTTACCTACTATAAAGGCAATGGCAGCTGAGGGAAGACCATTTAAAGGTGTATTATACTTTGGTCTTATGATGACACAAAATGGCGTTAAGGTTATTGAATATAACTGTCGTTTCGGAGACCCCGAAACACAGGTTGTACTGCCAAGACTTGAGAGTGATTTGGTTGATATTATGGAAGCTGTAATTGACGAAAGACTTGACGAGATAGAAATAAAATGGGCAGACAATGCCGCAGTATGTGTTGTTATGGCATCAGGCGGTTATCCTCTTGCATACCAAAAAGGTTACGAAATAAGCGGTCTTGATGATGTAAAAAGCGATGATTTAATAGTATTCCATGCAGGTACTGCAATAAAAGACGGAAAAATACTTACAAACGGCGGAAGAGTTTTAGGTGTTACTGCAGTAGCACAAAACCTTGATATGGCAATAGAAAAATCATATGAGGCAGTTAAAAAAATAAACTTCAAAGACGTACACTACAGAAAAGATATAGGAATTAAAAAATACAACTAACCCGCGGAGGAATATATGAAAAGAATTTTATCTGTATTGCTTTTTGTAACAATGCTTTTGGGTACTTGCCATGCATTTGCACAAGAAACAACTACTAAAGAAAACGAAACCACAACATCACAGGTCGAGCAAAATACTGAAGAAGCATCAAAGGATATCACTTCCACTCCCACAAAGGAGTATTTCGACGAGGTTGAAAACACTGAAAAAACCGCAGATATCGGGGACACTAAAACAACAGGCAGGATTGCTATTTATATGTCCCTTATTGACCACCCCATAATGATTGATACCGCCGCAAGAGTTGATATATACAAAAAAGACGGTACTCATATCGGTTGGGACGATGCATGGGTTGGCGGAATAACAAAAGATATAACACTTGACGTAAATATATCAGACTTTGAGCCAAACACCGAGGTTGTTGCAAAATTTAGCGGTTTAAGATATGTTACATATGAGGGCAAAGACTATAAACCAAACGAAGAGGTTATACTAAAAACAACCTCTGATGCTCAAAAAAATGAGTATAATATGTCAGGCGATAAGCCATATAAATTACAACCCGTAATTTATACTCCGGAGGGTTTGCAGAATTTTTCGCCCGCAGCAACAATAATCGATAATACCACATATGTTCCTGCTATTGCATTTGCCGAGAAGATGGGACTTATGGCTCATAAGAACACCAAATACAACAGTCTGCCTGTTTATGTTGGTGATAAATGCGTTTCATATAATATAAACTCACACATTACCAATGTATTTGGTAAGGATATTGTAATGAGTGCACCCACAAAAGAAATAAACGGTACAGTATTTATTCCCGTAAGAGCATTTGCAGAGCATTTTAACTGCACCCTTGAGGTTCTGGATTTTAAAGACCATATAGATATAGTATTAGGCGAATCTGCCATTGCAAAAGAAGAATATGCAAAATACCCTGTAAATAAAAACAACATTTCATCAAGAACAAATTGGTTGGTGTATGTTGATAAATCAGATTTCAGGGTACGTGTATACAAGGGTAGCCAAAACCGATGGATACAGGTAAAATCGTATCCTTGTGCAATAGGCGCACCGTGGACACCTACAATTACAGGTCAGTTTGAATATTTCAGTAAGGAAACAATCTGGCCATATAACGGATACTTTGTAGGACCTATTATGCGTTTTTACAACGGATATGCCCTGCACTCAACACTAAGATATTATGGCGGTGGAGAGTATGATGGCAGAGTTAATACCATGATTTCACATGGATGTGTAAGACTTCACCCCGAAGATATTACATGGATGTGGAACAATATTCCGTTAAAGACAAAAATATATATTACCGAATAACAAGGAGTAAACAGTTACACAATGGAAAATATACGAAAAATGAATAGTGGCGAGGCTTATGACGTTCTTGATTTATGGATGAGGAGCTTTACACAAGGTCATCCGTTTATTGAGGATAACTTCTGGGAGAAATATTACAGCAGTGTCAAGGAATTATATGTAAATGAAAAGGATACGTATGTTTATACCTACAACAATAAAATTGTAGGATTTATAAGTGTAGCTGTGGACGGAACAATAAGAGGCATATACGTAGACCCCCAATACCATAACCGAAGAATAGGCACAAAGCTTGCAAAATTTGTCCAGGATATGTATATGGGACTTAATATGGAAATTTACAAGAAAAACCGCAAAGCATTAGACTACGCTACGTATCTGGGATTTTTAATTGTCGGTGCAAACATAAAAGAAGATAACGGAGAAATATGCTACAGACTCAGCTGGAGCAGATAAAAAGAACGGTGTTTAAAACACCGTTCTTTTGTTATACGCTGTAACCTTTTTCTATAATAACATTTGTTGCCTTTTGGGCGAGCTCCTTGCATAGCTCCTCGCTTTTGGCTTCGACCATAACACGTATTACAGGCTCTGTACCGCTTTTTCTCAGAAGTATTCTTCCGTCGCCCTCAAGCTCCTTTTCGATAGATGCTACTACATCTGCAATATCTTTATCGTTCATAACAACATCTTTGTCCTTAACACGGGTATTTATTGTTATCTGAGGATATTTTACAAAATCCTCACACAATTTAGATACAGGAAGCTTGCTCTCTATAAAAATCTCCATAAGCTTTATTGCAGTAATAAGCCCGTCGCCTGTTGTGGCATATTTAGAGAAGATTATGTGTCCCGACTCCTCACCACCGATGCGGTATCCTTCGTTAACCATTGCCTCATACACGTATTTATCTCCAACGTCTGTCTTTACAGAGTCAATTCCATGTTTTTCGAGCGCCTTATACAATCCCATATTTGACATTACTGTAGAAACAACTGTATTCTTTTTAAGAGTACCCTTGTTCTTCATATACACTCCGCACATATACAGAATATGGTCGCCTGTTAAAACATTTCCGTTTTCGTCAACTGCCAGACATCTGTCCGCATCACCGTCAAATGCAAAACCTATATCAAGATTATTTTCTTTAACAAGCTTGCATAGTCCCTCAATATGTGTAGAACCGCAATTTGTGTTAATGTTATATCCGTCAGGATGATTATTTATTACATATGTCTGCGCTCCCAATGCATCAAAAACGCTTTTTGCAATCATCCACGTGCTTCCGTTTGAACAGTCAAGTCCAACCTTTAATCCCTTATATGAATTCATTGCAAGAGATATAATATAACCTATATAACGGTTTCTGCCAACTGCATAATCAACTGTACAGCCTATACCTTCTCTTGTAGCATATGGTATTTCACCCAATTCACCATCGATATATGCTTCAATATCCACAATGATTGATTCAGACATCTTCTCGCCCTTACTGTTTATGAGCTTTATTCCATTATCATAATACGGATTATGACTTGCACTAATCATTATACCGCAGTCAAAGTCTTCTGTTCTTGCAACATATGATACTGACGGTGTTGTTGTTACATGCAAAAGATACGCGTCTGCACCGCTTGCAGTAAGACCTGCAACAAGCGCATATTCAAACATATAGCTTGAACGACGTGTGTCTTTACCTATTACTATTTTACATTTATGTTCTTTACCATAATACCAGCCGAGGTATCTGCCAACCTTGAACGCGTGTTCCACATTCAGGGTTATATTAGCTTCACCCCTGAAGCCGTCTGTCCCAAAATATTTTCCCATTTAGTTATCTCCTTATAAGTGATAAAAATTGTAATCATCTACATTAGTCTGCGACAACACTTTTGTATGTACACATACTGCACACTTTGTATGTTGCCTTACGATAAGACTATATACCGTGAAAACATCCGCCGAAATCTTCGATAATTTTCTTCCTCGTCACCACATAATATGTAGTCTGGCGCTAAACAGTTATTGCCACTCAGAGTCTATGGCACTGTCTTTTGTTTTTTTGTGTTTTTACCTTCTCTTTTCCCATTAAGAATTAAAAACATCCTACATATCGTATTTATTCCTTTATAACGATTTTGTCCTCTGATTTAAAGATTGAGTTTTCTTCTATATATCCGCGTACACGACATAATGGATAAATTGTGCAGTTTTTACCCAAAACCGTACCCGGGCATAAAACACTGTTGCAACCAACCTCGGTGTAATCTCCAACCATTGCACCAAATTTCTTCAGCCCTGTCTCGATTCTGCCATCAACTGTTCTTATGCTTACAAGTGTTTTATCACTCTTAACATTTGATGTTATTGAACCTGCACCCAGATGCGAACGATATCCAAGAATTGAATCACCCACATAATTAAAATGGGGAACTTGCACATTGTCAAAAAGTATACTATTTTTAAGCTCAGTTGAATTTCCAACTACACAATTTTTTCCTATTATTACACTTCCTCTTATAA
>JAZNPJ010000051.1:0-1925 GCA_045589635.1 Clostridia bacterium | reverse complement strand
GCACTCAAGTATTGATGGTACTGTTAGAGAGATAAACGAAAGATTTATCATTATAGACAAATAAATCACGGAAAGGTATGGAATAATACAATGAAATCCATTGGTTTGGTTGAATTAAAAAATGTATCCAAGGGCATTGTTGTTACTGATGAGATGCTCAAGAGTGCAGGTGTAACACTTATAAGCTCAGGTTCCGTATGTCCGGGTAAGTTTGTTACCATAGTTGGAGGCGAGCTTTCTGCCATACAGGCAGCTGTTCAAAGAGCAGAGCTTATCAGTGAAGATGCAATGATAGATAAATTTATCATAGGCAATCTTGGTGAGAATGTTTACGAGGCAGTTTGCGGAACTGCTGATGTAAAAAACAAGCGTTCACTTGGAATTGTGGAAACATTTACTGCGGCAAGTGCAATATTGGCAGCAGATGCGGCAGTTAAAGCAGGCGATATAGAGCTTGTAGAAGTAAGAGTTGCACGTGGGTTGGCAGGCAAATGTTTTGTTACCATGACTGGTGATGTGGCAGATGTAAGAGCCGGAGTAGATGCAGGAGCAAGAATAGCAGCAGAGGAGGGTGTTTTAATTAACACAGAGGTGATAGCTAATCCGCACCCTGAATTATGGGAAGCGATTATATAATGGGGTCCTTTTAGGAGGTAAAAATGCTTGCAGTTGAACGTAGAAATAAAATTGAACATATAATAAATGAACAAGGCAGTGTACAGGTTGTAGAGCTATCAAAGCTATTTGATGTAACTACCGAAACAATACGTGGAGATTTATTAAAGCTTGAACAACAAGGTATCCTGGAACGTTCGTATGGCGGAGCAACACTTGCCGGAAACGATATAGACCCCGTAATTGCAGAGAGAGGATATATAAATTACGAAGAAAAGATGCGAATAGCAAAGAGTGCCGCGTCTTTGATACGTAATGGTGAAATAATATTCCTCGACTCATCAACAACCTCATGGCACTTATCCCGTCATTTAAAGGATAAAGAAAAGCTTACGGTTATAACAAATGCACAAAAGGTTGTTAACGAGCTTTTAGACTGTGAAAATATACAGGTTATATGCACGGGCGGACTGCTTAACCGTAAAAATATGTCTTATACAGGTCGCTCGGGAGAGAGAACAATAAGAGAAAATTATTTTGTAGATAAGGCATTTTTCTCTTGCCGCGGAATAACAATGGGAAGCGGAATTGTAGACTCATCTGAGGCTGAGGCAGAAATAAAAAGAGCCATGGTAGAAAACAGCACATGCCCCGTATTTATGTGCGACCACTCAAAGTTTACAAAAACAGGCTTTGCAAAGGTTACTGACTTCTCAAAAATCAAATTTATGATAACAGACGGTGAGCTGTCAGATGAATGGTCAGACGTAATGAAGAAACATGATATAAATGTTATGAATGTGTAAAATATTAAAACGGTTATCGCTATTTGTTCGATAACCGTTTATTTATAAGAGGTGTACAAAATTGAGTGATATATTTGCAAGAACCCAAATGCTTTTGGGTAAAAGCGGAATGGAAAAGCTTAAAAATGCTCACGTGGCAGTATTTGGTGTCGGCGGTGTCGGCGGATACGCGATTGAAGCACTTGTCAGAAGCGGTTTGGGTAAGATTGATATATTTGATAATGACAAAGTAAGTATTACAAATCTTAATCGACAAATTATAGCTTTGCAGGATTCAGTGGGTGAATATAAGGTCGATGTAATGAAAAAGAGAGCACAAAATATCAATCCGCAGATAGAAATTAACGCATATAATTGTTTTTACATGAGCGATAATGCAGATGAATACGATTTATCAAAATATTCGTATATTATAGATGCAATCGACACAGTCAGTTCCAAGCTTGAGCTTATAGTGCGCTCAAATATGGTGAGTGTTCCCATAATAAGCTGTATGGGTGCAGG
>JAZNPJ010000050.1:0-9218 GCA_045589635.1 Clostridia bacterium | reverse complement strand
ATCTATTTAGAAATATTTCTAAATAGATTATAGCATATAATATCTGACTTGTCAATACCTATTTAGATTATTTTCTAAATAGGTATTAAACTCGAAATAATTAAACTGAACGGTTTTATGCTGTATGTATAAAACCGTTCAGTTAAAAAACAGATAATATTAAATGTCGCTCAAAAATTCAAAGATACGGTCATGCGAACCTTTAAGGTCTTCATGATACATATGCGCCAATTTTGAGGGATATTCTTTTTTTATAAATTCTGCATTGTGATTTACAGAATTCATTTCGGTAAGGGCACTGTTCCAATATTCATCTATATCCTCAGGGCATGGTGAGCTCCCCTTGTATTTTAATAACTGCTCAACACTCATATCTATTGCCTGTAATTCAAGCGGTTTATCAAAACAAATACTAAAAAAACAACTCCCGCATGGGAGTTGTTTTTATTATGCGTTAAAATTCTGTTTTGCCCGTAAGAGCTTTCATATCTGTATCCCAGATGTATAACTCAAGTTTTGCACCATCTTCTTGAAGCGCACTGATCATTTTTTCTGTAAGAATTATTTCTGATGTACCGTTGTAGTCTTCTACAAAATCAAGATTCGGGTTAAGCATTGTAACTGCCTTAAGCTCTGTACCAACCTTAACTGCTGCAACCATCATAACGTCCTTATCTGTACCGTTGTTTATAGCCTTAACTGTAATCTTGTTGTTTGTTGCATCGTATTTTGCATCAAATGAATAATCTGTTACCTTAAAGCTATTTGTCTCGCCGCAGCTATATGTTCCGCCAATAATTCTTGACTTACTTGTTGCATCAACAGTCCATTCGTATGTCTTACCAACTTCAAGACCGCTTACCTGGGCAAATGTATCTTTTGTTGTATCATCTGCTACTATTTCGCCTGTTGCTTTGTCGTATACTCTGTATGTATATTCATCTGCAAAGTTTGATTTTTGCCATGTCAGATATGTTGTTGTATCCATTATATCCGCTTCGTTAGCAGGATATACAAGGTCAAATTCCTTTTCACTCTCAACAAGTGTAGTGTCCTGAATACCAACGGTTGTAAGGTCGAGATAATCTGAAGCATTAAAGCTTGAAACCAGCTCGTTACCTGTTGAGTCTGCAATTAAACCATCATCTGCCTCAGTAACAGACTCGCTTACATTATGATAATAGTTGTTTATAATTTTTGTTGTTCTTGGGATTCTCGGATTTACTGTAGCTGTCATTGCCTTGTAGTTTTCCTTAATCTGAGGATATCTTCCAACAAGAACTTCTGCCCACATATCATCTGTGATATTCATAACATCTGTTGCACCGTTTGCTGCATTTAAGAAGGTTTTGAATACAGTACTGCTATAGAAATCGTCATTTTCAATATCTTCAAATTGTCTTGATGCCATGCGATATGCTGTATTTGCATTAGCAACTATATTTTTGCTAATTGTGTTATCTGTACCGCCTACTGTGACTACACCATATGTTATATTTTTATTATCACCCATATCTATGACATTACCCTCAACTGTGGCACCGCTGAAGCAATCGTCAAGGTATACACCTGCTATATGTAATTCTCCAACCCAATGACCTGAGCCAACGTTGTGGATGTAGTTGTTTTGTACCTTAAAACCATATTGGACATAGCTTCTGCCTGCATAAATTGCACTCGCATCAACTGAATCGTTTACAACATTATAAATTTCGTTATTCTTAATAATGTGCTCATTGCCATTATATCCTACTGCACTGTTTGGAATGTCGCGGAAGGTGTTGTTCTTTATAACTGCACCAACACCGCCCCAGAATTGAATACCACATTCTGAATTGGCTGATACATCAAGACCAGAGCTCGAAATAAAGTTGTTAGAAACAACAACGTTTGATGATAAAAGTTGTTTTTCGTTACCCACCTGAATTGTCATAGCTTGCTTGCCTGTGTTTGAAATAACGTTGTTGTTGATTGTTATACCATAGCTACCTATGCTAAGACCATTTTTAGCAACATTTGTTATTTTACAGTTTTCTACTGATGCTTTGTTATCGGTATTTACAGAACCTGTGAATATAACACCATCGCCTGCACCCTGTGTGAATGTAATTCCTTTAAAGCTTGTGTACCCGCAATTCTCAACAGTAACAAAAGCATCTGTTAATGTTGCAATTTCGAATGTATCTTCTGATGTTAGTGTGTGCGGTGCATAGTAGTACATTTTATCCTCGCTGAAGTCTATGTACCATTCACCCGGAACGTCAACCTCTTCGGGAACGTTTCTTACAGTTACTCTTGTATCAAGATTTTGACTGTTCTGCTCGTTAGCTACTTTTACATTATGTTGTGTTGCTTCTTTTAATGTGATTGAACCATTATTTATTGATTCAACCTTGGCAGATTCTTTATACCATGGTTGTTTAAAATAACCGTCTACAAACATATCATCTTTGGACTTTTCCCAAGCTGCTGTTTTTGTAGCATCTGCATCAACAATCTTGAATGATTGCACGGGGTTAGGAGCAGATACGTCTTTTAATGATTTATAGCCTGAATTCGGCCACTGCGAAAGTTCCTGTCTGTCGCCATTTAGGTATACACCCATAGGTGATATTCTTTTACCTGCTGTGTGATTTGCATAGAAATTCACAACATTATCGGGAAGATTTGAAAGGTCGATTTCTACAATCTTATCTCTTGCAGCTTCGGGGAATCTTTCCTTAAGAGTCGCATTTGAAACAGCTGTGAATGTGCTCACATCAAGCTTTGTTGAACCTTTAAGGACAACTTCTTCGCCCTCAGCCGCTTTATATATAACAGGAGACTCCTTGCTTGCTGCTTCTGTTGCACTAAACACCAAACCTTCGGTAATTGTGTACTCACCGCCACGGATGATTACATTAACGCCGCCTGTTTTAATTTCGTCATTTGCTTTCATTTGCTTTATTTTATTTTTTGCAGCGGCAATTGTTTTATATGGGTTTTCTTCTGTACCATCACCACTATCGCTACCATCTGCTGCTACATAAATATTCTTTTGGGCAATGGTTTCTGAGTATGCGTCGCTTTCTGATTTTACATAAAGAACGTACTCTGCGTCATCTTGTAGATCCTTTACCTTGAATGTTGTTTCAAATAATTTTGAATTGTCTGTGTACACTACGTCTGCATAGTTTACTGTTGCATCAAACAAAGCGTCTGTGTTTGCTTTGTTCAAATCGTTGGTTACTGTCTTACCAGGATTAAGCAAAAATATGTCTATAGCCTGATTTTTTTCGCCTGAGCCTTTAACTGTTACAACGCCATCAGAGTAGCTTACTGAGCTTACAAGACTTTCGCCCTCCGCAAAGACGGTTGGCACAAATGCACAAAGCATTGTAAGTACAACCAATAAGCTTATGATTCTTTTTTTCATTTTTTTCGCTCCTTTTTTAATTATATTTTTAAAAGGGGGGACAAGGGACTCCCCCCTTTAGACTTACTTTTATTTGCTTTACTTTAACATATCCTCGCCGTCTTCGGTTAATTCGAACTTAACTGCATTAATGTTTGCAACACCCTCACCGCTTGGTGTGAATGTGATATTACATCTTGGCATTGCATCAACGCCAATGAATTTGAATGTTCCAAGCTCTACCCAGCCTGCAGCTCCACTGGACATATCTATGGTTGTTTCGTATCTGCCCATATAGGTTTCGAGCTTAACCTTAACGTTCTTATCACCGTCAGATGATGGAACGTGGTAATAAGATACCTTATAAACCTTACCGTTGTGGGTCTTTTGTCCAACCATTTCCCATTTTGCCGTTGCAGAGGCACTATCCGAAATTCGAACATCCTTGCCCTTATAGCCTGCAAGTGATGGGTGCTTCTTCCAGGTGCCTGTTTCACTGTAGTAGTTTGTATCTACTCCAAGAGCAGTTGCGCCGCCCTCAAGCTGAGCCTGAATTTCTTCACTTCTCTGGAACAGAGTTGTTGGAACTGATGTTGCATCTGCTATCTCTATTCCTATTTTTGAAGTAAATATACCAAACATTCCCGGATTATAATTCGGCGTTGTGGTGTCGAGGTAATCGAATATTACTTCGCCATTTAATTCAAAGTACATATGAATACCCTTAGAGGTTGTAATTGCTGCAAACACTATATCGTTCCATTGGTCTGCCTTAAACTTACCGTTGTTTGGCGCAGTCTGATAAACTACACCCTTCTTCTGAAGCTCAAATATGCTACCCTTTACAAGAACATAGTACATATCCTGTGAATAACATGGCAAGCTTGCAGTTTCGCCTCTTAAGCCAAATGCTAACCAGCTTGAGCTATTGCTCTCATCCATTGGTTGGGTAGGCTTAGCACGGAATGTTATAGCATTGTAGTTTGAAAGTACTTCATCAAGCATATATTGCGCACTCTTGCCTTGTTCAATATCAAGCACTACGCTTTCGCCCTTGTTTTCCATTACAGGCGCTCCATAGCCTGCAACTATCTCTCGCTTACCAATACCAAGAGTTTCGTAACCAACGTTTCTGTATTGGTCAACGCCCTGTATAGTCATATTAAGGTCATATACAACCTGTTCAACGTCTTTTTGTGTACCCTTGCCTGTTTCTATAAAGTCTTCAGCCTCCTTAATTTGCACTCTTATGGCATCCTTTGTACCCTGTGAGTACTCGCCCGCCTTAGTGCCTTCTTTGATTGAGTTTACAAGTTGCTCTGCTTGCTCAATCTTATCTTCAAGAAGCTTTGTATATAATGTATCCTGAGCTGCTGTTGTAAATGAGAAAACACCACTCTGAGCTTCTTGCTCAAAGCCAAGCTCTCTCGAACGGTTTACGGCAAATACTCTCCAATAGTATGTCATACCGTTTGCAAGACCTTCGGGGTATACTGAATTGAATATATCCTCACCCTCTTGAATAATTTCCTTGAATTCGGGGTCGGTTGCAATCTGGTATCTGTAGGATTCTGCCGCCGGAGCATCTGTCCAAGTGAGGCAAACGTCCTTTGTCTGAATATCCGTTTTTCCATTTTGAGGAGCAACAAGTCGGAACGATTTATGCTCTTCCTTAAATTGGAAATCATTTTGCAGACCAATATCGTCAAGGTTGAATTCCTCACCTATGATACCTTCTGGTATGTTATACTTTTCTATTGCCTCATCCTTTACACGGAAATCGTGGTTATCCGGATCAACAAATATCTCTTTTGATAGATCTTCTTTTATTGTAACATTGTTCTCGATTGTTCCATAGTCATATGCATCCTGTAGAACTATAATTTCTAAGCAGTTTACATCGAGGTTGTTTGAAACAACTGAATTAAGATGTGGGAAATCCCATTCTAATGTTCTTTCGAGTTGTTTTGTCATAAGAGGATATTTTTCGGCATAAGCTTCGCTTGTTACCTTGTATGTACCATTATCCCAACCTGTTGTAAATCTTGTACGGAAACGGTCTAACCAATCAAACTTTGATGTTGTTCTTTGCGAGTAAACGTATGCTCTGTCGGAATTTACAAATGTATTTGATTTAACAACGTGGTCCCAACCTGACATATGCAGACCGCCCGCTTTTTTGAAGTTGTTGGCAACAACTATGTTACGCGAAAACTCCTGACCCGAAAGCTCGTCGTCCCAGAACATTGCCCAGGAGTCGTGCGCACCTTTGTTGACTTTCATACCGATGTCGTGGAAGTAGTTTTCGTAGATTTTGTTACCCCACTCAAGCACTGCTCTTCCTGAATATATGGTACCAGCATCGGCTGCTTGTGTACATACTGATGAAAATTCGTTACGATACATCTGGTTACCGTTGCCCATATATCTTATAGCTGAGTTCTTTGTTTTGTAGAAGAGGTTATTATGTATTTGAACGTCAACCGCTCCCTCACAAAGCTCAATGCAGGCAACTCTGTTGTTTTCGCTCTGCACCGACGCATTTGACAATACGTTGTTTCTGATAACACAGTTACTTGGTGTAAGTGTGTGTCTGTCGCCCACCAAGTCCATAACAATACCCGAGTGGCCTGTATCGTAGATAAAGCAATCCTCAATGGTAATGTCTGAGCCTTTTTTAACATATATACCATTTCCGCCAATCTCATGTATTTCGCAGCCTTTGACGGTTATGTTTTCACAACCGTTTTTCATAAGAATACCATGACCGATACTATCTTCGCTCAGATACCAGCCGCCTGTATTGACTCTGCATGAAACTTTTTCTAATTCTATTCCCTCAAAGGAAATATTTTTTGCACCGTCGAGTATAAACATCGGTGTCTGAAGTGCCGCAATTTCTACTGTTGTATCCTCTGTAAGCGGCTCTGTGGGATACATATACAACACGCTTTCCTCGGCATCTATGTAATATTCACCGGGAATATCAAGCTCTTCTATAAGGTTAACAATTTGCCATCTGTGGTCTTTTTCAATACCATAGGTTGTATAATACTTAAGATTTATTTTATTTTCTGATAAATCTATATTTTTAACAGGAACTGCCTCGGAGTGATAGAACACGCCAAGATGTCCCTGAATAAACGGTTGTTCGGCGCTAAGCCAGTTTGTCGGCTCTGTGTTTGAGAATATTATTGAGCCGCCCTTGTTTGGGTCTCCGCCGCCGCCCGAAACCTTGTCGCCCGAAACTGCTTCAAGGACTGTTTCGTAGTCGCTGTTTGGCCATTTTGCAAGGGTATGAACCTCGTCATTTACGTATATATGAGGCTCTAACAAAATAATACCGCGTTGTTCGTTTGTCCAGTTTCTTTGCGCAAAGTTTTTAAGGTTATCAGGAATTTCACTTGCTGAAAATTTCATCATTACAACGTTGTCCTTTGCAGCAGAGTGAAGTCTGTTTTTCATTTTGCCTGTTACAGGCTTAAACTTTGAGGCATTAAGCTGTTTTGCACCGGTAAATACTACCTCTGCGCCCTCTTCTGCCATATATCTTATTGGTGCACCATCAGCTCCCGAGTCCTCGTTTGTAAGAAGAATGCTCTCGGTAAACTCATATGTACCCTCTTTAAATATAATATTTACAGGGCAGTTACCTCTTTTTGCCTGCTTTGCAGCCTGTACTGCTTTTTTAATACCAACATAAGGTTTTTCTTTTGAGCCATCACCGCCCCCGTTTCCTGTTGCTGCAACGTAGATTTCCTTCAAGTCGTCCGAAACAACAACATCCTCCTTGTCGGCTGATGGAGTATAGTTTATACTGCTGTACTTAAAGGTTTCGATATTATCTACAACTGCTTGTGCGTTGTAGCCATCAAAGCCTATTGCTCCCATTGTTAATGAGGAGTCTTTAGCCTCCATTACGACATTACCGTCTACGCTTACCATAATGGTGTCTTCTATAAGTCTTATACCAACTTTTGAGAAGTCGTCGCTCTTAATGCGCGCATCAGCACTCTTTATCTCGGTAAATGCTCCGCCCTTAACCTTTTTTAAGAGCTTTACTTTACCTGAGTTTTTATAAAATCTTAGCGAATAAAACGATCTGGCATCTTTAGCTCTCAGCACCGGACCAAAGTATATGCCACTTTCAAATTTTAAATCAAATTGTATATCACAGTTTGAAACATCTATTTTCTTTGATAACAAAATCGATGTTGTCTCGGAGGTTTTTTTGTTCTTAAACATAAGCGCCCCGTCTTTTAAACTATAGCCGCTACCCGATACAGTATCCCAATCATCAAGATTTGTATCAAAGCTTTCGCTTGCCAACACTTCTTTTGATGTTTCCTGCGTTGTTTGTTGTTCCTCTTGTTGCACCGCAGCGTCAACAACCTCGCTTACGTTTGTTTGCTCTGTTGAGATTAACGCCACGTCCTCCTGAGCCAAGGCAACAAGCTGAGATGTTACCAAGGATATGGCAATAAAGAAAGATATTAATTTTTTATTCATAATACAATCTCCTCTCTTTGTGTTACCTTAATTTTTATTTATGATTAGTGTAGAAACTGCAACATATGATTTGTTTACAAGTACAATTCTTGAGCAGTTTGCTCCATATTTTGTATATGGCTTAATTTGTGAAGTTGTACCCGAAGAGATTTCTGCAAGGTTACGCACCCTGCCAAGCTCATTTCTTACAAGGAGCTGAGTGTTATTTTCACGAATCAGTGTTTGGAACACTGCCCCGTCTTCCAATGTTTTGGAAGGGTCTATTCCTTTTGCAGGGTTCTGATTTGTTATTGTCATAACACCGTCTTCGTAGCTATATACCCAACCCACAAAGAATCTTCCGCCTTGCGGGTAAATTTTCCACGCATCGGCCTGACCTGCCTGACGCGGATCTGCGTCGTCGGCTTTTGCTACTGCATATGGATTTGAATTATAATGTGCTCCGGTTTCTTTGCTTCCCCAATATTCAGTTGTTGTAATACCGGGAACGCCGCCCTCTACGGTATTGCCATTACTGTCTGAACAAATCTGGTCTGCATCAAAGAACACAATGGCTTTTTGTAAGTAGTTGTCATCCTCTGTGAAATAGAAGCCATCGCCCGGACCTATTTGAATTGGTGTGTTTTTCTGGTCAGATATACCAAATATACCTGTTTCGTATAGATCTTCTTTTACGTAGTAATTATATGCAGTACCATTTCTGTCTATAGCTTCTATCTTATAAGCAAATTCTTCTGTTGCCGGGTCAATAGTTTTTTTGACGCTCTTTGCATAACGTATTGACATTCCGTTTATTTTTTCAGTGTAGTCTGCACCGGGAATCTCCATATATTCTATCTTGTAATTTCGATAGTCTGTTGAGTATGCCTTTACCTTTACTCCTGTTTTAGCCTCACCCGAAATAATGGCTCTTGGTGCTTTTATAACGTAATCCCTGGTTGCTGTTTTATCACTAGGAACAACAAATACCTTTGTGTTACTGGTTGTGGAAGCAACTCCGCCAACATTGATATTATTACCGCTGAATACCATTGGATACTTTGCAACTTTTCCGTATTTTCTTGTGTCGCCCTCTATTGCAGGGTCAGGCGCAACAGTTATTGTATCCAACATACAGTAGAGTCTGTCTGTAACCTTTGGTTTTTTTCCATAATACAACGGAAGTTCTATTACATTTATTTTGCCCGCTTTGTTGATTTTATATCTCATAATACCCTGATATGTAACATTAGAAACAAGCTCTGACGGTGAATATTGATGCTTTACATCATCTTCGCCAAGAACGGTTACTTTGTCGGCAACCCCAAGTGTTTCT
>JAZNPJ010000049.1:0-10294 GCA_045589635.1 Clostridia bacterium | reverse complement strand
GACTACTTCCCTGACGATTTTCTTATGATTATAGACGAGTCGCATGTTACAATACCTCAGGTAAGAGGTATGTATAATGGCGACAAAGCTCGAAAAGAAACTCTTATTAAATACGGGTTCAGACTGCCGAGTGCGGCAGATAACAGACCGCTTAAATTTGATGAATTTCAAAAAAGGCAAAACTATGTACTCTACACAAGTGCAACACCCGCTCAGTACGAAAAAGAGTTATCGCAAACAATAGCAGAGCAGATAATACGACCTACAGGTCTTTTAGACCCCGAAGTTTTTTTGCGTCCTACCCAGCACCAGATTGATGATTTAATAAAAGAGATACAAATGCAGATACAAAACGGGTTCAGGACTCTTGTTACTACACTCACCAAGAAGATGGCGGAGGATTTGACCGACTACTTAAAAGAAATCGGTATTAAGGTTACGTATATGCACTCGGATATAGATACTTTAGAGCGAACAGAAATAATAAAGGATTTAAGGCTCGGTGTGTATGACGTGCTCGTGGGAATAAACCTTTTAAGAGAGGGGCTTGATATTCCCGAGGTTGCTCTTGTTGCGATACTTGACGCTGATAAGGAGGGATTTTTAAGAAGTGAAATGTCCCTTATACAGACCATAGGCAGAGCTGCAAGAAACAGTGAGGGTAAAGTAATACTTTATGCCGACACAATAACAGGCTCTATGCAGCGTGCGATGGACGAAACTGCAAGACGACGCAAAATACAAAGTGATTACAACACAGAGCATAATATAACACCAAAAACCATTAAAAAGGATATACGCGAAAAAATCGAATCTTTAAAGCCTGTATCTGAAAATGTAGCGGACAGTTATGATTATACAAAAACAATCGCAGATTTAAGTGCACAAATGATACGTGCAGCAGAAAATCTTGAATTTGAATTAGCGGCAGAGCTTCGCGACAGAATAAGGAGAATTGAAAAGGAATATGAATCAGGGAACACTTGAGAGAGCTGTAAATTTAATTACTAAGCATCTTCTTACACCTTTGCTTTATAAAGCGGAAGATGATGAGGGCGTAAAGTTTATAGGCTTTTTTGATACCAATATGGATTTTTCTGAAATAGAAAAAACTGAAATATCACTTTCGGCATATATAGATATACCGCTGGAGATAATAGATATACGTGAATTTGAATCGGCAGATATACTCCATATCATAAATAATGCAGAGCTTGTTTATTCTATGCACCCTACAATGGAGAATTATTTTAAAACCGCAATAACAAGCGAGCTTGAATTTTACAAACAAGTAAAAAAGAGTTATCTCGAAAGACGAAATTCTACGGGTACATTTTATGTGCAATAAGGAGATATATTAAATTGGATAAATATATAAAAATACAAGGTGCACGCGAGCACAATTTAAAGAATATAAGTCTTAATATACCGCGAGAAAGGCTTGTTGTTTTAACAGGTCTTAGCGGTAGCGGAAAGTCTTCACTTGCCTTTGATACAATTTATGCTGAGGGGCAACGACGTTATGTGGAGTCTCTTTCTTCATATGCAAGACAATTCTTAGGACAAATGGAAAAGCCTGATGTGGATTATATCGAGGGTCTTTCTCCCGCAATCAGTATAGACCAGAAAACCACTTCAAAAAATCCGCGTTCAACTGTGGGTACAGTAACAGAAATATATGATTATCTTCGTTTACTATATGCACGTATTGGTGTCCCCCACTGTCCCCAATGCGGAAAGGAAGTTAAAAAGCAAACCATAGACCAGATGGTCGACCACGTTTTAGAGCTTGAAGAAAAAACAAGAATACAAATTCTCGCACCCATTGTAAGAGGTAAAAAGGGCGAGCACAAAAAAATATTTGAACAGGCAAGAAAAGATGGTTTTGTACGTGTAAGAGTCGACGGTGAAATGCATGACCTCGAAGAAGATATTGAGTTAGCAAAAACTCATAAGCACAGTATAGAAATAGTAGTGGACAGACTCATTATCCGTGATGATATCGCAAAGAGGTTAACCGACTCGATGGAAACTGCCCTTAAAATATCAGGCGATATTGTAATGGTAGACGTTATAGGTGGTAAAACACTCACCTTTAGCCAAAATTTCGCATGTGATGATTGTGGTATAAGTCTACAGGAGCTTTCACCAAGATTGTTCTCGTTTAATAATCCATACGGTGCATGCCCTAACTGCGACGGCTTAGGTGCGCTATCTAAAATCGACCCCAACCTTATAATTGCAGATGAGGATCTGTCGCTTATTGAGGGTGCAATACATTGTAGCGGTTGGGCGGGTCCTGAATACACTGACAGTGTTGCACATATGTCATATCAGGCAATAGCCAGATATTTTGGAGTTGATATAAATACCCCGTGGAAAGACCTTAGTGATGAGGTTAAAAATGCTGTACTCTATGGTACGGGTAATACTAAAATTGAGATGGCATTTAACAGAAGCTACGGTTCGGGCAAATATATGGCATCGTTTGAGGGTGTAGTAAACAACCTTGAGCGAAGATACCACGAAACAACCTCCGCATACACAAAATATGACCTCGAAAGATACATTCACGAGGTTAAGTGCACAAAATGTAACGGTGCAAGGTTAAATAACGAGGTTCTGTCCGTAACAATTAACGGAGTTAACATTTATGAGCTTACCTGTATGCCCATAAACGAAGAAATGTATTTTATAGAAAATCTTAAGCTTAATGAGCGTGAAGCAATGATTGGCGACCAGATTATAAAGGAAATTAAGGCACGCTTTCAGTTTTTGCTTGATGTTGGCTTAAATTATCTCTCACTTTCGCGCTCATCAGGAACACTTTCGGGCGGCGAGGCGCAAAGAATTCGTCTTGCAACACAAATAGGCTCAGGGCTTATGGGTGTTTTATATATACTTGACGAGCCCAGTATCGGTCTTCACCAAAGAGATAATGACAGACTGATAAATACATTAAAACATCTGCGCGATTTGGGAAATACGGTTATAGTTGTTGAACACGATACCGATACAATGTATGCTGCTGACCATATTATAGATATTGGTCCGCGTGCGGGAATACATGGCGGAGAGGTTGTCGGCGAGGGTACTGTAGAGGATATAATAAAATCGCCAAAATCCATTACGGGCAAATATCTTAGCGGCGAAATAAAAATAGATGTACCAAAGGCACGAAGAAAGCCAACAGGATATATAGCCATAAAGGGTGCTAAGGAGAATAACTTAAAGAACATTGATGTTAAGTTCCCTCTTGGAATAATGACCTGTGTTACGGGTGTAAGCGGAAGCGGAAAATCCTCACTTGTAAATGAAATTCTATATAAAAGACTTGCAAGAGATTTAAATCGTGCACACACCTTCCCGGGCGAGCACAAAGCCATTGAGGGTATAAATCAGCTTGATAAGGTAATTGACATAGACCAGAGCCCAATAGGCAGAACACCCCGTTCAAATCCGGCAACATACACTAACGTATTTAATGATATACGCGAGCTGTTTGCGACAACGAACGAGGCAAAAATGAGAGGCTACAAGGCAGGACGTTTTTCGTTTAACGTAAAAGGCGGCAGATGTGAGGCTTGCTCAGGCGACGGCATAAAAAGAATAGAAATGCACTTTTTGGCAGATATTTATGTGCCTTGTGAGGTGTGTAAGGGCAAGAGGTATAACCGCGAAACTCTCGAGGTAAAGTACAAGGGCAAAAATATATACGAAGTTCTCGAAATGACTGTTGATGAGGCCGTTGAATTTTTCGAAAACCACCCAAAAATAAAGCGAAAAGTACAAACACTGCAGGAAGTCGGTCTTGGATATATTAAGCTTGGTCAAAGCTCTACAACACTCTCCGGAGGCGAAGCACAAAGAGTAAAGCTTGCAACAGAGCTTTCCAAACGCAGTACAGGAAAAACAATATATATCCTTGATGAGCCAACTACAGGTCTGCACAGTGCAGACGTACACAAGCTCATAGAAGTTCTTAACAAACTTACTGACGGCGGTAATACCGTTATAGTTATTGAACATAACCTTGACGTGATAAAAACTGCTGATTATATTATAGACTTAGGCCCTGAGGGCGGTGCAGCAGGCGGCATGGTGATTGCACAAGGTACTCCCGAAGAAGTTGCAAAGAGCAAAGACTCTCATACAGGCAAATATATTAAAAAATTTCTATAATCTTAAAAAGAAGTGTACCACAAAAAGTACACTTCTTTTTTCGACATTTTATTTTGCCAAAACATCTTGACATTTTTTAGTAAAAATATTATAATATATAAAAACGAACGTTTGTTCGAGAAAGGTGTCCTGACGTTGATTGGTAAGCGCATAAAAGAAATCAGAAAAAAAATGAATATTACACAAAAGGAATTAGCGGCAAGGCTTAATGTAGGTCAGGGCGCAGTATCAAATTGGGAGAATGGCAAACGTGTACCTGATATCGGTATCTTGAATGCCTTTTCCAAGCTTAGCGGTGTCAGTCTTGATAAAATAGTAGGAACACCCAGAAATGAGGCTTATTTTTCGTATGCCAAGACTTATCTTGACGCAGACAGTGATGAGTGTCAGTATTTTGCAGTCAAAATAAAGGGTTGCAGCATGGACAAGCTTCGTATATGCGATGGAGATACTCTTGTTGTAAAGTCTCAGGATTATGCCGCAAATAATGACATTGCACTTGTAAGCGTAAATGATGGTTATCCTCAGGTACGCGAATATTACATAGACGGAACAACCATAAGCTTAACCCCTCATTCAAGCGACAGAAAGTATAAATGCAAATTTTATAATACGAGAAAAGATAAAATTAAAATATGGGGAAAGGTTGTTTCTAATAATATAAAATTCTAATACAAAAAGGACAGGAAAATCCTGTCCTCAGTTTATGATACATAATTTTTACCATATTATTGCAAAATATACCACGTATGATAACAGCATCAATATACCTGCATAGCGATTTAACTTACGTCCTTTTAATGAACATACAAGCAATAACACAGCCGCAAATGTTGCTGCAAGTGCATCAAACCGAAAACCCTCCGCAAAAGGAACAGGTATTATAACCGATGAAAGACCTACAACAAACAGAATATTAAAGATATTACTTCCTACAATATTTCCTATAGCAATATCTGCATTTCCCTTGCGAGCGGCCATAACAGATGTAAATAGTTCGGGTAAAGATGTTCCCAATGCTACGATTGTAAGACCAATAAATCTTTCGCTGAGTCCTAACACCTGAGCAATTTTTGTGGCTGCATTTACTGTAGTATTGCTTCCCCATACTATTAAGCCAAGTCCAACAACTGTAAAAGCAATCGCCTTAAAAACAGAAAGTTCACTAACATTCTCCTGTTCGGTATTTCTGTCTTTTTTTGCCATATAGAACATATATGCAAGATATAGTAAAAATACAATAAGAAGAATAATACCATCAACAAGTCCCACAGTTTTGTCATAGCCAATACCCAAAAGCAAGAGAGTAATTGCAATCATAAACGGAATTTCAACCTTAATTGTTGATTTTGCAACCGTAAGCGGTGTTATAACTGCAGAAAGACCCAGAATTATCAGAACATTTAAAATATTACTGCCAAGAATGTTACCAATGGTAATATCCGCACTACCTTTAATTGCCGCACTTATACTTACCGCCGCCTCAGGTGCGCTCGTTCCCATTGCAACTATTGTAAGACCAATTACAAGCTGTGGAATACCAAACTTTGTTGCAATTCCCGCCGAACCGTCAACAAACCAGTCCGCCCCTTTTGTAAGCATAAAAAATCCAATAGCCAATAATAAAATCTGTAATATAATTTCCACATTAGTATCTCCTTTAATTTTTCATTAGCGCATTATTATAATAGAATAATTCAATCAATAGTTATTGTATCATATTTTTTTATACTTGTCTTTACATTTTAAAACATTTTACATCTTTGATAATTTTTCACAAAAATTATACAATATAACACTTTTAAATATATTAGTTTTGACGATTGCAATTTGGTTTAATTTGTGCTATCATATATCTGAGATTACTTTATTAAATCTCTTATAAAAAAAACTCAAACAAAAAAATCAACAGATTCCCTCTAATATATATCTGTTGGTTTTTTTGTTTGCAAAAAAACAAGGCTGCTCAGATTTAGATGCAGAATGCACAAAACGAAGTAAAATGCACTCATGAGTGCATTTTACCTTACCCGAAGTCGTACGGTGGTACGTCGAGGTCAACAAATTGCACCGCAATTTGTAGCGACAAAACCATAGGTTTTGAGAGCGTCGCCAGGGTGAGTTTTGTGTATAGTTCAAAGGTTTAAAATACAAGAAATCCGCATAGAAATGCGGATTTCAACACTAATTTTATAATTTGGTATAACCACAAACACCAGTTTATGATTTAAAGTACCTTTGAACGTTCTGCGCTAAAGTCTGGCAGCCTCTTATTTCTTTTTTCTTTGCATAGCAGCCTCTGCCTTTGCTTTTTGCTCAGACTCTTTCCATGCTCCCCAATATGTTGATGCAATAAATATCGAAGTATATGCACCTATTATTATACCAACAATAAGAGGAAGTGCAAACTCTTTTATTGTACTTACACCAATGAAGTAGATAAGAACTATTGTTATAAGAGTTGTAATTGTAGAGTTCAATGTTCTGCCCATTGTTTCTGCAACACTGTTATCAACAACATTTGCTATTGTAGTATTCTTTTTTCTGCCTCTCATATTTTCTCTTATTCTATCGAAAATAACGATTGTGTTATTGATTGAGTAACCAACAACTGTAAGCATTGCAGCAATAAATGTTGTGTTTAGCGGAATGTTTGTTATTGTATAAACACTTGCCATAACAAGAACATTTATAGCAAGAGCAACAACCGCCATAACAGCACTTCTCCACTCAAATCTGAATGCAATGTATATAAGTATACAGATTATTGCAAGCAGTGTATATAATAGTGCTTTACGTTGTACCTCAAGACCAAAGCTTGCAGAAGCTGATGATGATGAAAGAAGCGCACTATCCTCTAATGAATACTTTGTCTTTAATTCACCAAAGATTTTGTTCTTCATTTCTTCTTCAACAGGAGGTGTTTTTATAACAACCTGTCCGCCAACTTCGCCTGCACTCTGAACAGTTACTTTTCCGTCAACCTTATTATCAGCAAGAACCTTGTTTACAACATCAGCGATTTCGCCATTATCAACGTCTTTGCCTAAGTCAACCTGCATTCTGATACCGCCCATAAACTCAACGTCGAAGTTAAATCCGCCGTTTACGAAATACATCGCAATACCTATAACAATAATTAGCAGAGGAAGAATAAGATACTTGTTTTTATTAGCTGAAAAGTTTTTCATTATTCGTTACCCTCCTTTATTGTCTTTTTAACATTGTAGAACATACCTCTGTTCTTTATACCAACACCAACAAGTGCTTTTAACAATGCTTTTGTGATAACAATAGCAGTGAACATACTCAATACAACGCCTATACCAAGTGTTGTTGCAAAGCCTGTTACTGTACCGATACCACTAATGTATAAAACAACACAAGAAATTATTGTTGTTATATTAGAGTCAAGAATTGCTGAGAACGCTTTCTTGAATCCGCTCTCAACACCTGCTTTTATGGTTTTACCCAAAGCAAGCTCTTCTTTCATTCTCTCGAATATGATACAGTCTGCGTCGACCGCCATACCAATAGAAAGTATGATACCTGCAATACCCGAAAGTGATAGGTTTATTTCGAACAAGCCCATTGCAAGAGATATAAGACCTACATATATAAGTAGTGATATACTTGCAATAAGACCTGGCAATCTGTATATAACAACCATAAATATCATTATAAGTATAATGCCTATAGCAGCCGCTAAAAGACTTGAAGATAGGGCATTTGCACCAAGCTCCGCACCAACAGTTTCCTGTGTAATAACATTCAACTTAAATGGTAGCTGACCTGATTTAATCTTGTTTGCCAAATCCTGTGCACTCTCAGGTGTAAAGTTACCTGAAATAGTACATGACTCTGCATTTATTTCTTCTGCAACTGACGGACTCGAAACAACAGCCTCATCCATCATAATTGCTATATAGTTCTTGCCCTCAGCAGATTTTGCAGCGGCATCCTTTGTAGCCTTTGCAAACTTTTCAACTGCAGCAGTCTCAAACTGAACTACAACATGTGGTTGTGATACACTGTTCTGACCAACAGGACCATAAACATACTTTGCGTCCTTTATGTCTTTTGCACCGTCAAGTACAACATTACCGTCAGCATCTCTAAATGTTAACTCAGCAACATCACCCAATAATGCAGCAGCCTTGTCTGTATCTGTTACAGACGGAATTTCAACTGTGATTTTTCCACCCTCGCTCTTTGATATACGTGCTTCTGTATATCCTGCGTTTGTCATACGAGTCTGGAAAATTGACTCAACAATGTTCATTTGTTCTTCACTTGGATTTTCGGCATCTGCCTGAAAAGTTATAACTGAACCTCCCGCAAGGTCGATACCCTGTTTGATACTCTTGTTCTCGTCATTGATAACACCCTTGTAGCTAAAGCCTGCAATATTGAAACCAATAAATGCAACATAGTTTAGCAATATGGCTACTACAACTGCGAAACAAAGAGCAGCAATACTCTTTTTCTTCATGTATTTCATTCCTTTCTTTTTTTAACGACTTTTGCGTCGTTTTTTTATAATACATCTATAATATTATACATCTATATCCGCATTTAGTCAAGAGTTTTTGTATAATTAAAAGATTACAAGAGTGTTACAAACCCACCCCCCTACGATGTTAAAATATGTTGCAGGGGACGGTTACGAACGTCCCGTTTTTTGCATAACCACAATTTAAAAAATGCTCTAAGTAGGTCGCTTTTGGCGGAACGCAGTCGTACAAAGGTACTTCAAGTTTCGTATAGGGGTAAGATGCGACGAGTTCCATAATCACCATTTTTTAAATGCTCTAAGCAGGTTGCCCCTATACGGAACGCAGTCGTACAAAGGTACTTCAAGTTTCGTATAGGGGTAAGATGCGACGAGCATTTAAAAAATTATCTTTCTATCTTTTCGAATTCACGTAATATCTGCCTTGTTCTTACACCCATAAGGTCATTGATATCCTTTTCGGCGAGGGCAATGTGTTGTTGTGCTTTTTCCAATATCGCATTGAACTTTTCAAATTCACCCTTTATTGCCATAAGCTGATGCCATATATCATCTGCCTTTTCGTTTACCGCAAGAGTTTTAAATCCCATCTGCAAAGCATTTAAAAGCGCCGCAAGATTTGACGGACCCGCAAGAGATATTTTATATTTTGTCTGCAGCGTTTCGCACATTCCGCGCTTTACAAGCTCTGCATATAAACCCTCTATCGGCACAAACAAAATTCCAAAATCGGTAGTATGCGGAGGTGCGATGTACTTCTCTTTTATATCCTTTGCAAACTTATCCACTCTGCCGATAAGGAGCTTTGCACAGCTATCCACCTCAGCTAAATCTGCACTTTCATATGCATCTAAAAGATTATAGTAAGCATCAAGCGGAAACTTGGAGTCTATCGGTAGATAAACAACACCATTTTCGGCAGGAAGCTTTATTGCAAACTCAACGGGATTTCTTGTGTTTGGTACAGTGCATACATTTTCCTCATACTGCTCATTGCTCATAATTTCCGAAAGAATTGCACCTAACTGCCACTCACCCAGAATTCCTCTTGTTTTTACATTCGACAGTGTTTTTCTAAGTTCTTCAACACCGCCTGCAAGAGATTGCATTTCGCCCATACTGTGAGAAAGACGCTCTAAACGTACATTCATATCTGCAGACAGTCTGTTAATACGTGTATCCATACTGTTAAGCTTTTCTGTCTGATACTTGCCTATTTTATCTTGCGTGTCTGCTATTTGCGAGCCCATCTTGACTACAAGTTCCCCGCTTTTATCATCTCTGCCTTTTAAAAGTCCCATTGTCCCGAATGCTAATACGAGCAAAATCAACAATGATAATAATACTATTATTGCTATATACATTTTTTATCCTCCATACAATTATACCTGTGGCGGCTTTTTATCGGAAACAATATGAACTCCTGATGCGTTGTCGTTCTTGAATACTATATGGAATTCATAATGCTTTCCTTTATGTGTTCTTATGTTATTTTCCACATGCTCATCAATATATGCCATAACCTCTTTTATATCCTGAGCATTTGTATATGTTGCAAGCGGTGCGTCCTTATCTTTTTCCGAGAGCGCCATATATTTT
>JAZNPJ010000048.1:0-9328 GCA_045589635.1 Clostridia bacterium | reverse complement strand
CTGTTGATTGCTCTTGCAACAAAAGCAATAACTAATTTTGAGAAACTTGTTCCACCTATAACTCAAGCTAAAAAATAAGGCATATAAAACGGGACTGTTTAAAAAGAATTTCTTTTTAAGCAGTCCCGTTTTTGGGGATAGAAAAAAAGATTCAGAATGAACAAACTGAGCTAAAGCAAGGCATAGCCTTGCTTTTGGTTACCCGAAGGCGTACAAGGGTACGTCGAGTGGCGAGGTTTGTTTATAGCAAAAAGGATTAAATTTTAGAAAAACAAATAAAATGAGAATTTCCCCAAAAAATATAGTTTTTTAGGGTTATAAACTTTATAAACTCGTAATATCAACACCTTTTTGCGTTCTGGACTTTTTTAACATCCCCTTTTTATACAAAAAAGCAGCAACCATAATTGGTTGCTGCAATAATTTTTTAAAATTAGTGAACGATAGCAAGCTCTGTTTCTTTATCGAATATGTGTAGTTTGTTTGTGTCGAAGCATACTTTGATTGTATCTTCAATCTTAGCGTTTGATCTCTGGTTAACCTTAGCTGTGAACTGTGTATCAGAAATCTTTAAGTACAAGTATGTTTCTGAACCAAGCAACTCTGTAACTTCAACGTATGCGCTACATACACCGTCAGGCTTAGCTGCTATAAAGCCTTCATCATCATGAATGTCTTCAGGTCTGATACCCAATACAACAGTCTTGCCGATGTAGTCCTTAAGAGGAGCTGTTTTTCCTTCAGGAACTTTAATTGTGTTTTCGCCAAATGTTGCATATACTGAACCGTCTTTTTCTGAAAGCTCTGCATCTACGAAGTTCATTTGAGGAGAGCCGATAAATCCTGCAACGAATAGATTGCATGGCTCTGAATATAGAGTAGCAGGTGTATCAACCTGTTGTACAAAACCATCTTTAAGTACAACGATACGTGTACCCATTGTCATAGCCTCTATCTGGTCGTGAGTTACGTAGATAAATGTTGTCTGCAACTTGTGGTGCAACTTCTTTATCTCAGTTCTCATTGCAACTCTAAGTTTTGCGTCAAGGTTTGAAAGAGGTTCGTCCATAAGGAATACCTTAGGACTACGAACAAGCGCACGTCCCATAGCAACACGCTGTCTTTGACCACCTGATAGAGCAGCAGGCTTTCTGTCAAGCAAATGCTCAATTTCAAGAATTTTAGCTGCTTCTTCAACTCTCTTCTTTATTTCATCCTTTGGAGTCTTTCTTAACTTAAGTGCAAATGCCATGTTATCATAAACTGTCATATGTGGATATAGAGCATAGTTCTGGAAAACCATTGCTATATCTCTGTCCTTTGGTGCAACGTCGTTCATAAGCTTGCCGCCTATGTAAAGTTCACCCTCTGAAATTTCTTCAAGACCTGCTATCATACGCAAGGTTGTTGATTTACCGCAACCTGACGGACCAACAAGGATTATAAATTCCTTATCTTCGATGTCAAGTGTAATATCACTGGCACCTACGAATCCGTTAGGATATCTCTTGGTAATGTTTTTTAATTGTAAATCTGCCATTTGTAAATAGTCCCCTCTCACATTTCTAATTTGATTTATTTTTTACAAATTAACTTAATACTATAATAGCTGTTTGTGTACTGTGTAGTACAACAAACAATACAATATATATACTAACATATTTGCAAGAAAAATGGTAGTCGAATAATAGACAAAAATTCAAAGATTTGTTTGTCTATGTTTGACAAAAAAGGCTTAACACCGAACAAACATGCACAAAAGATTAGTGAGATGAAGCAATAATTTTGTTAGCAACTTCCATAGGCGCTTTTTCGTATCTCACAAACTCAAAGGTAAATATTCCGCGACCGCCGCTAAGCGCTCTTAAATCCGTTGCATACTTATGCATTTCTGACATTGGCACCTCTGCCTCGACGAGGTTAAGACCGGCTCTGTCGCTTTCACCCATTCCCATTATACGACCGCGGCGTTTGTTTATATCACCTATAACGTCGCCCATAATGTTTTCGGGGATATAACTCTTTAAGTAGCCTATTGGTTCAAGAATAACAGGACCTGCCTGCTTTAAGCCCTCCTTGTATGCAATAGAGGCTGCAGTCTTAAATGCCATTTCAGATGAATCTACAGGGTGGTATGAACCATCAAGTAGTGTAGCTTTAAGATTTACAACAGGATATCCTGCAAGAACGCCTTTTTCGCAACTGTCAAGCAGTCCTTTTTCAACAGCAGGGAAGTAGTTACGGGGTACACTGCCGCCGAATACTTTTTCCTCGAATATCATTTCTTCGGTAATACCCGGAGTGAATTCTATTTTAACATGACCGTACTGTCCGTGTCCGCCTGATTGCTTTTTATGTTTTCCTTCTACAACAACCGTCTTTGTTATAGTTTCGCGATATGGTGTTATGGGCTCTTCAACTATTACGCTTGTTCCGTACTTAGTCTTTAATTTGCTTAAGATTACTTCTATATGTTGCTCACCCTGACCATTTATAAGTGTCTGCTTTGTTTCAGTATTGTTTGTTACAGTAAATGACGGGTCTTCGTCCATAAGCTTTGTAAGACCGCTTACAATTTTTTCCTCATCACCCTTTGCCTCAGGCTTAACTGCCATTGAGAGTACAGGAGCAGGGAACTCAATACCTGTAAGGATTATATTCTTGTTACGTTCACAAAGTGTATCGCCTGTTTTTGTAAATTCAAGCTTTGCAACACAACCTATATCGCCTGCTTTGACAGATGAAGTTTCAATTTGTTTTTTGCCGCATATTGTATATATCTTACCAATTCTTTCATTTTCGCCCTTGTTAGGGTTAAAAAGCGTCGAATCGGCTTTAATTTCACCCGAATATACTCTGAATACAGATAGCTTGCCAACATAAGGGTCGGCTATTGTTTTAAATACAACGGCTGCAGTTGTTTCCTCTGCGCTCTGTACCAGTTCGACAGGCTCGGCAGTATCAGCCATTCTTCCTATTTCCTCGATTTCTGACGGAGCAGGAAGATATTTTCCCATACCGTCCATAAGGCTTCTTACACCGATATTATCCTGACCGCTTCCGCAATATACCGGGTAAATACTTCCGTCCTTTACGCCCTTTCGGATAGCTTTTTTAATTTCGTCAAACGTAAACTCCTCGCCATTAAAGTATTTAACCATAAGCTCTTCGTCAGTTTCTGCGATAGCCTCCATTATCATTTCTCTTAATGGCGCAACAATATCTGCCATACCCTCGGGGACAGGAATATCAACTCTGTCCTTACCCTCATAACGTCTTGCGGTCATATCTACTATATCAACAAATCCTTTAAATTCGTCGCCCTCTCTTATTGGGTATACAAAAGGTGTTATTGACTTGCCGAATACTGCTTTCATTTCCTCGAGTGTACGCTCGTAGTTGCCGCGACTGTCATCAATTTTATTTACAAAGAACATTATAGGCACACCCTTGTTCTTTGCATACTGGAACACCTGTTCAGTACCAACAGAAACACCACTTCTTCCGCTCAGTACAACAAGTGCAGAGTCTGCAGCCCTTACGCCTGCTTTTACATCACCTGCAAAATCAAAAAATCCCGGTGTATCTATTACGTTATATTTCATATCCTTCCATTCGATAGGAGCAACAGAAGTTGAAATCGAAAAACCGCGTTTTATTTCCTCAGGGTCGCAATCAGTAACAGTTGTTCCGTCTGCAACCTTACCCAAACGTTCAGTTGCGCCTGCGTTATAAAACATAGCTTCTGCCAAAGTTGTTTTACCGCATTTTCCGTGCCCCATAACGGCAATGTTTCGAATATCCTCCATTTTGTATGATTTCATAATATATCAATCCCTTCCTCTTTATTTTAGCTTGTAAGCATTATACAAAATATTTACCACTTTTTTATAAACTCCAAACAGGTAAACACTAAAAAAACAAACGTCATCTTGTACGAAATTGTACACAAAATTTTAGTTATTTTTATTGTGGGTATGTAAGCAAGTAAAAAGGGGCGTTTATAAACGTCCCTTAAGTAGTATATATTTTTGAAATCTTAAGCATTTTATTATGAAAATCAGTACCAAGCTCTTTGCGGATAATCTCGCAGTACCGATTGCCGCTTATAAGTTTGTTTTTCTGGTATTTGATTACATTCAAAATGTCAGGAAAATCTTTAAAAAATATGCTCATATCCTCTAAAACATTTAATGCACAATCATATACGGATAAGTTATCTGTTTTAGTTTTAGACAAATCATAAAGTGCTGCCACTTTGTGATTTAAAAGTGCCTGTTCCTGAAGTAGAGGTGTAAAGTCAAAGTCATCACAATGTGCAAGATAAACTAAAAGATAATGAGCGAATTTGATATCCTCTATGAATATTCCGATATCAGAGAGCGGATTAACATCAAACATACGAAGTTCTATGTGATTTATTCCGTTTTCTTTGAGGTTTCTTAAGCTGTTGTTGCCCTTTGGTTTTAATCTTACGGGGACATATAATTCCCATTCCGAAAACAGAGCGCCGTCATTAACATATTTCTCTATGCTCTTTATATATGTGTATAAATCGGTGCAGTCAAATATTGGTGTAAAATTATTCCAGTATCCCTTATGTCCGTTTCTTCTGGAGGCATATCCGTCAAAGCCATTTCCATATGCAAAATCCTCATCAAGAGACAAATCATAAACAGGGCTTGCGGCACTAAGTAAAACTAAGAGCCAGCTATATTTACATATTTGTTTGAATAACTTAAAATAAAATTTATTTTTAAATTCGATGTAATTTTCGTTTTTAGCGCAAAGAGAATTTAAATATTCATCACAAAAAGAAAAATTAAAATGAATTCCTGAGTAAAGCATGAGCCTTTTTCCGTAACGTTCAGCAAGTCTTTCGCGATACTCTCTTTTTTCGATTTCATCGCCGTAAAAATTTGCAATGGGAATATCATTTTGGGTTTCAAAATGAGGTGGGTTACTGTTTAACCACAGATATTCTCCGTTCTGCAGAAGTGTGGAACGTATTTTTTTATCGAGTCTTGAAATTTCATCAAACAACTCATCAATATCCGAACAAACGGGGGACACTAATTCAATCTGATTTTCACAAAAATCTCTTGTAATCAGTTTATCATTAAACGGGTGCGGTGTTTGTGCAAGCGTACCATCAGTCGTAACACGCAGAGTTTCGCGCTCTAATCCGAAACTGCCCTTAAAAATAAGCTTATTATCTAAAATCATTGTAATCACCCTCTGGCTACATTACCCGCTGAGATTTTTATATTAAGCCCTACGGCTCCAACCTCTTTTTCGAGCAGTTTAAGACCCTCAGCCGCTTCTGTACCTGTATAAGCTTTGTTGTTGTAGAGAGCATATAATTCTCTTACATTTTTGGGGGAAAGGTTTGGCATTACAACATTTGCACCCGCCATTAACCCCATTTGTCTGCCCTTGGGGTGGATTGTGCTAAGAGCGGTAGTAGACGGAATAAGTGCATACGGGAACATCAGACGAAGTATTGCAATAAGATTAAGACATCTCTTAAAAGACCCTTTTTCGTATTTGCCAAATGGCGTATCAATATGTGGTAAAAACGGACCTATGCCAATCATATCAGGTTGTATTTGCTCTAAAAATCTTAAATCCAAAACGAGGTTATCAAGCACCTGATACGGACTCCCAACCATAAATCCCGAGCCTGCCTGATACCCTATTTGTTTTAATGACTTTATACAATCTATGCGGTTTTTAAAACTCATATCCTGAGGGTGCAGTTTTGAATAATGCTCTTCGTTTGCAGTTTCGTGTCTTAAAAGATAACGGTTTGCACCTGCCTCAAAATAGGCTTTATAGCTATCGTAGCTCTTTTCGCCTATTGAGAGGGTTATGGCACAGTCGGGATATTTATTTCTCAGTGAAGATACAATAGAGCAAATTTTATCATCGGTAAAATAAGGGTCCTCACCACCCTGTAATACAAAAGTGCGAAACCCTAATTTGTAGCCTTTTTTTGCACAATCGAGTATCTCATCTTCACTAAGGCGGTAGCGGTTTACGTTTTTATTACCACAGCGTATTCCGCAGTAGTAGCAGTTGTTTTTGCAGTAGTTTGTAAACTCAATTAACCCTCTTATATACACATCTTTTTTATAATATTCAACCCGACGCTCCATAGCTTTTTTGAAAAGATGTGAATTTTCATCCGTATCAATAAGGAGCTTTAATTCCGCATTGGAGGCGGTTTTTGTATGATAAAGCTTATTTACTATATTTTCTACACTCATTTTTTATACTCATTTCATATTTTGTATACTATAAATATTATATCCTAATTATTCTGCGACGTCAAGGCGTTTTTTATCAGTAATAAAAATAGGTTGCATTTTTGCTAAAGTTAGTCAAAATCTATTGACAAAAAGACAAAATATGATATACTATTTTTATATAAAATGTGCGAAAACAAGGGGATTTTCTAATGATAAACAAAATAAAAGAGTTAAAACAAAAAAATGATATATGCATTTTAGCACATAGCTATCAATCGCCAGAAATCCTCGAGGTTGCAGATATTACGGGTGATTCATATGCGCTGAGTGTTAAGGCAAGAGACGTAGTGCAAAAAAATATACTTATGTGCGGAGTAAGATTTATGGCAGAGAGCGTAAAAATGTTATCGCCGCAAAAACGTGTATTTTTGTCGCACTCGGCTGCTGGCTGTGCAATGGCTGATGGAATTACCAGAGAAGATGTTTTAAAATTAAAAGAGCAGTATAAGGATTATTGTGTTGTAGCATACATAAATACAACAACAGACGTAAAAACTGTATGTGATGTGTGTGTAACTTCATCTTCGGCGGTTAAGATTGTTGACAGGATAGATAATAAAAACATATTGTTTATACCAGACTGCAATCTTGGTGCATTTGTTGCCCAAGAGCTGCCACATAAAAATATTAAGCTTATAAAGGGAGGCTGCCCTGTACATATGTCTGTAAGTGCAGATGAAGTTGTGAAAGCAAAAAATACATATCCAAATGCAAAGCTTCTGGTACATCCTGAATGTATTGAGGAAGTTACAAAAATGGCAGATTTTGCGGGTTCTACTGCGGATATTATGAACTATGCCACAAATTCTGACGAAAAGGAATTCATAATAGGGACAGAAAACAATATAATTGAACATTTAAAAATTATGTGTCCCCAAAAACGGTTTTATCCGCTATCGCAAGGTCTTATTTGTGCCGATATGAGGCTTACCACATTAACTGATGTGTATAACTGTGTAAGCGGTAATGGCGGTGAGGAGATTATTCTTGATGATACTACCATAAACAAGGCAAAAAAATGTATAGATGAAATGATAAGGTTAAGCTATGAATAAAAAAGCAATAATTGCAATGAGCGGCGGTGTAGACAGTGCAGTTGCCGCTTATTTAATAAAACAACAAAATTATGATGCAATAGGTATAACACTAAAGCTCTTTGCAAATGATGATTTAAAAACCTCGGATGGGTGTTGTACCTCCGATGACATAAAAGATGCGGAGTCTGTTGCGCACAGACTTGGTATGGAGCATTTTGTATATAACTTTAAAGATGATTTTGAAAATCAGGTTATATCAAGATTTGTAGATGCATACGAAAATGGCATAACACCAAATCCATGTGTAGACTGTAACCGATATATTAAATTTAAAAAGCTTCTTGATAAAGCAAAGGAGCTTGAATACACCTACGTTGTAACGGGTCATTATTCGAGAGTAGAAAAAGAAGGGGACAGATATTTATTAAAAAAGGGAATAGACCATACAAAAGACCAGAGCTATGTTTTATATTCACTTACACAAGAGCAACTCTCGCACACTCTGTTGCCGCTTGGCGCAATGACTAAGGCGCAGGTAAGGGAAATAGCAGAGGAGCAGGGCTTTATAAATGCCAATAAAAAGGAAAGTCAGGATATTTGCTTTGTAAGTGATGGTAAGTATGCCGAATTTATAGAAAGCTATTGTAATAAGACATATCCGTGCGGTGAGTTTGTAGACCTTGAGGGTAATGTTTTGGGAACTCATAGGGGTATAATAAGATATACAATAGGTCAAAGAAAAGGCTTGGGACTTGCACTGCCGCAACCCATGTACGTGTGCAAAACGTGTCTTGATACCAATAAAGTAATATTGGGCCTGGACAGTGATTTATTCTCAAAAGAGCTTGATGCGGAGGATATAAATTTAATTGTTTGCGATAAGCTTGATGCACCCATACGTGTTAGGGCAAAAACAAGATATTCCCAAAAAGAAGAGGATGCAACAGTATGGCAGACGGGTGAGGATAGTATTCACGTGGAATTTGATAACCCTCAGCGTGCTATAACAAAAGGTCAGGCAGTAGTATTGTACGATGGCGATGTAGTAGTTGGCGGAGGAACAATTATATAAAAGAACTATTGATTTACAGCAATATTGAAAATGCCAGTATGTATAAATTCTATTGCTCAGACAGTGCGGTACGTCGAGGACGCCGTCCCCTGCAAGCAATATCAAATTTATACACACTGTCCATTTTTTTATTTGAATAATAAACACCTTTTAGCATATTATTTATAATAGAAATTTATGCTTTTAAGGGGTGAAATCATGATTATTCATACAAGGGTTTTAAAAAGGAGTATATTGTTTTTATGTGTGGGGATTGCTTTTGGGATATCATTAAAAATGTTGTGTTTTGAGGGGACTTTAGATGTTTTTTTAAATAACAAGGATTTTAGCGTTGTATGTGATGCGGGGCATGGCTATCCCGATGGAGGTGCAGTTGCCTCAGACGGTACACAGGAAAAGGATATAAATCTTGCAATTACAAAAAAGCTTTGCGAGGTTCTTGAGTCAAAGGGAATAAATGTAATTCTTACACGTGATGATGATAATGGAATATATGATAGCAGCGCAAATACAATAAGAGAAAAAAAGGTCAGCGATATGCATAAAAGGGTGGAGATAATAAACAATTCCGATGCGGATTTATTTTTGAGTATACATATGAATTCATTTACCGATACATCGGCAAAGGGAATTCATATTTTTTATGGCGGTGAAAGTGAAAAGACAAAGAAACTGGCAGAGGAAATACAACAGTCGATAGTAGATGCTACGGGTGCACAACCACACAGTGTAAAAGAGGTATCAAAAGATCTATATCTTATGAAAAATGCAAAGATACCGTCAATTCTTATTGAGTGTGGTTTTATGTCAAATCCTCAGGAGGCAAAGCTTTTACAGAATGAGGAATATCAGGCAAAAATTGCATGGGCAATAGCAGATGCGGTTAAGAAACGTGCGGGAGATGGGAA
>JAZNPJ010000047.1:0-6405 GCA_045589635.1 Clostridia bacterium | reverse complement strand
GGCTAAAGTACGAGGAACTCTTGCGCGATTTATCAAAGAATGATATAGTATCACAAATGTTACTCGAGCCAATTTCGATAAAACTCTCACCCGTCGAAATGGGCGGATATTACGAAAATGAGGACGTGTTTACCTCGCTTGGTTTTGAATGTGAGGAGTTTGGCGAAAATACAGTTTTAATTCGCTCTGTTCCATGCGATGTTGACTTTGGTGATGTTGAGGAATTATTTATTGAACTTCTAACACAGTGCCAGAACCAGAAAAAGGAGCTTATAAGCGAAAAAAATGAGCGTCTTACATACACAATAGCATGTAAAGCGGCAATAAAGGCTAACCATTCTATGAGCATGGCCCAAATGGAAGCACTTGTTAAAGAAGTATTTAAATTAAAAAATATAAATACCTGTCCACACGGCAGACCGATAGTGATTTCGATGTCCAAAAGGGAAATAGAAAAAGAATTTAAAAGAATAGTTTAAGAGACGTTAAAATAGTGTAGATCGCACAAAATATTAAAAATCTCTTGGTAAGTAAATATAAAATGGATAAAAAAATTTTTTCAGATAATATACCAATAATAGTTGTATGCGGTCCGACCGCAAGCGGAAAAACAGGTCTTGCAATAGATATTGCAAAAAAGTATAACGGTGAAATTGTAAGTGCCGACAGTATGCAGATTTATAAATATATGGATATCGGCACTGCAAAGCCTACGCCCGAGGAGCAAAATGAGGCGCCACATCATCTTATAGATTTTTTAGAGCCTGATGAGGAGTTCAGTGTTGCAGACTATACTCCCCTTGCTCACAAAACAATAGAGGACATTGTAAACAGAGGCAAACTGCCCATAATTGCAGGCGGTACGGGGCTTTATATTAACAGTGTTATAAATGACGTTACATTCGGCGAAATTGATACCGACTATGAACTACGTGCAAAACTCGAGGAGAGGGCAAAAACAGAGGGTGTTACATCACTTGTAAACGAACTTACAACATTTGACCCCATAAGTGCTAAAAAAATTCACCCCAATAATTTAAGACGGATTATAAGAGCTATTGAGTTTTATTATATAACAGGCACACCAATATCAAAGCATCAGGAAATGACAAAGGAAGTTAAAAGCCGATATAACCCCCTTATGCTTATGATTGAGCATGAGAGAGAAAAGCTTTATGAGCGTATAAATCTGCGTGTTGATATAATGGTACAACAAGGTCTTGTTGATGAGGTTAAGAACCTTATGGATATGGGCTATGGCACCTCCTTAAATTCTATGAAGGGCATTGGCTATAAAGAAATTATGGGTGCACTAAATGGCGAATATTCCATTGATGAGGCAATAGAAATGATAAGGCTCGGGTCAAGGCATTATGCAAAAAGGCAACTTACATGGTTTCGGCGTGATGATAGAATAAATTATCTTGATGCAAATGACAATGTTTTTGAAAATGCACAAAAACTTATTGATAAATTCCTGCAAGAAAGGGGTATGTAATTGAAAAGCTACGGAGAATTTGCCCACATATACGATAATCTGATGCACGCTGATGTTAATTATGAGCATTGGGCAGATTATATAGAAAATATATTTGATATGTATAATATAAATCCCTCGCTTGTGTGCGACCTTGCGTGCGGAACAGGTAATATTACAATTCCTATGGCAAAGCGTGGCTATGATATGACAGGTGTTGATATTTCGGAGGATATGCTAAACATAGCACGCGAAAAATCAACAGGTCTTGATATTTTGTATCTTAATCAAAGCCTTACAAAGCTTGACCTGTATGGGTCTATGGGTGCATTCTTGTGTATGATAGACGGGTTTAATTACATACTATCACCAAAATTACTGCAAAATTTCTTTAAAAGACTAAAAACGTGTTTTATGGACCCCGACGCACTTTTGATTTTTGATATAAGCACACACCATAAGCTTAAAAACGTAATAGGAAACAATACCTTTATACATTCCTCAAAAGACGTTTTCTATTCGTGGCAAAACCGATTTATAGAGGATAAAAATATATCGGATATGATGCTCACCTTTTTTACAAAAGGAAACGTCGGCTACAACCGCTTTGAAGAAAGACATCTGCAAAAGGCATATACCGAAGAAGAAATAAAATATCTCTTAAAAAATGCAGGCTTTAACCAAATTGATACATATGATGAGCTTACATTTGAAAAACCAAAAAAAGAAAGCGAAAGAATTGTGTTTGTTGCAAGATAAATCGAGGTTTTTACTTGCAATTTTAACCAATCTGTGGTACAATTATAATATAAACAAAGCTATTACAAATGGAGGAAATTATGGCAAAGAAATCCAAAGAGCTTACACTCGATATGGAAGCTATCGAAAACCAGAATATAGTCGAAGTAGACCTCAATAACGAGATGAAAAAGTCGTATATTGACTATGCGATGAGCGTTATTGTCAGTCGTGCACTTCCTGACGTCAGAGACGGTTTAAAGCCCGTTCACAGACGTATTTTGTACGATATGTATGACGCAAATCTCTTATACGAAAATGACTTTAGAAAATCCGCATCAACCGTCGGCGACGTTTTGGGTAAATATCACCCGCATGGCGACTCGTCTGTTTACGATGCAATGGTACGTCTTGCACAGGATTTCTCGCTAAGATATCCACTTGTACAGGGTAAGGGTAACTTTGGTTCAATAGACGGAGACCCTGCCGCTGCATATCGTTATACTGAGGCTAAGATGTCAAAGCTTAGTGCTTCAATGCTTAAGGATATCGAAAAGGATACAGTTGATTTTGTACCAAACTTTGACGATAAGCTAAAAGAACCTGATGTTCTTCCTGCACGTTTTCCGAACCTTATGGTAAACGGAAGCTCAGGTATAGCTGTCGGTATGGCAACAAATATTCCTCCGCACAATTTAACAGAGGTAATTGACGGAATTATCGCAGTTATAGATGACCCGTTAATATCAATAGAAGAGCTTATGGAATATATCCCTGGTCCTGACTTCCCTACAGGCGGAGTTATAATGGGTAAATCAGGTATACGACAAGCTTATATGACGGGTAAGGGTCATATTATAATGCGTGCAAAGGCGGAAATTGAAGAAGATGCCAAAGGCAAAAACAGAATTATTGTTACCGAAATTCCGTATCAGGTAAATAAAGCCAAGCTTGAAAAACACATCTGTGAGCTTGCAAGCAGCGGAAAGCTTGAGGGTGTAAGCACTGCACGTGATGAGTCCTCACAGGATATCCGTCTTGTTATAGAATTAAAGCGCGACGCTAACGCAAATGTTGTTTTAAATAACCTCTATAAATTTACTCAAATGCAAGATACCTTTGGTGTTATTATGCTTGCTCTTGTTGATAAAGTTCCAAAGGTTTTAAATCTTCGCGAAATGCTCGATTATTACATTGCACATCAGGAAGATGTAATAAGACGACGCACAACGTATGATTTAAATAAAGCAAAAGAGCGCGCTCACATATTAGAGGGCTATAAAATAGTAATAGACAACATAGATGAGGTTATAAAAATCATAAGAGCATCAGCAGGTATTGCTGAGGCAAAGGAAGCTTTAATAGCACGTTTTGACCTTTCAGAGGAACAGGCAACCGCCATTGTACAAATGCAATTAGGACGTCTTTCCGGTATGGAGCGCGAAAAGATTGAAACTGAATATAACGAACTTTGCGCAAAGATTACAGAGTTTGAAGAAATTCTTGCAAACAAGTCAAAGGTATTGGATATCATAAAAACCGACCTTTGCGAACTAAAGGATAAATTTGGCGATAGCAGAAGAACACATATAGAGGCTGTCTTTAATGATATTGATGACGAATCGTTAATTGACGAAGAAGACGGAATTATTACTCTTACTCATAACGGTTACGTAAAACGTATGCCTGTTAGCGCATACAAAGCTCAAAAGAGAGGCGGCAGAGGTATAAACGCTATGACAACACGTGAGGAAGACTTTGTTGAGCATATATTTGCAGCCTCAACTCACGATAATGTACTATTCTTTACTACAAAGGGAATGGTATATAAGCTAAAAGGTTACCAGATACCTGAGGCAACACGTCAGGCAAAGGGTATGGCTATTGTAAATCTACTGCCGCTTAATAATGATGAAAAAATCAGTGCAATGATTCCTATCCGTAATTTTGATGATGGCGACTTCTTAACATTTGTAACAAGAAAAGGTCTAATCAAAAAGACAGATATTATGGATTATTCAAGAATAAGAAATAACGGTTTAAGAGCTATTGAGCTAAATGACGGCGACGAGCTTATAGGCGTATATCGTACAGATGGCGAAAGAGAAATTCTTGTTGCTACTCATAACGGTATGTCTGTTAAGTTCTCCGAAAGCAAGGTACGTTCAATGGGCAGAACAACACGCGGTGTACGTGCAATAAGACTTCGCGAGGGCGACTATGTTGTAGGTGCTTGTATTGTTGATTACGAGTCTTCACTGTTCCTTGTTACAGAAAACGGATACGGAAAGAGAGTTTCCTTTGATGAGTACAGACTTCAGTCAAGAGGCGGTAAGGGTATTTACACATACCGATTAACCGAAAAGACAGGCAAGCTTTCGGGATTAAGAGTTGTAAATGATGAAAATGATATTATGATTATGACCTCAGCAGGTATAATTATACGTATGCATGCAGACGAAATAAGCACTCTTGGAAGATACACACAGGGTGTAAGAGTTATGCGCCTTGCAGATGGTATAAGTATTGCCAGTCTTGCAGTAACTGAACGTGATGACGAAGAGGAAACTGTTGCTCCCGAGGCGGCAGAGGAAGAAACCGAAATTGAAGAGCCAATAGAAGAAGATTTTGACGAAGAAGATGACGACGATGTGGAGGAATAATATGAAAAAAATATTATTATTTGCAGTATGTGTGGTAATGTTACTTGTCTGCACTTCATGTGCTGATAATACAGCAAAAAAACAACCAATCACAACACAAAGCACTGTGCAGACAAAATCACTTGATGAGCTTACACAAAATACAGTTGCAATCGCAATAGAGCTTGAAGACGGCCGCAGTATGAATGCGGTATTGTACCCCGACCTTGCTCCCGAAACTGTTGATAACTTCTTAAAGCTCATTGATGAGGATTTCTTCTCAGGACTTATTTTTCACCGCGTAATCCCTGAATTTATGATTCAGGGCGGCGGGATGGATAAGGACATGACAGAAAAGGAAACTAGCACAATAAAGGGCGAGTTTGATATAAACGGTTTTAAGAACCCGCTAAAACATGAACGTGGCGTACTTTCTATGGCAAGAACAAATGTACCTGACAGTGCATCAAGTCAATTCTTTATAATGCATAAAGATTCACCGCATCTTGACGGTCAGTATGCAGCTTTTGGTAAAATATCAGACGAGGAAAGCTTAAAGGTTGTTGATGAAATTGCAAATGTTCCGACAACATCTGTAGGAATGCACCAGGATGTTCCGTCAGAGCCAATTATAATAAAAACAATAAAAAGAGCACAGTAAGGAGATTTACAATTATGGCAAATATAAATATCGAAATAGAAATGGAAAACGGCTCGCTTATGAAAGCTGAGCTATATCCCGAAATCGCACCAATCACAGTTGAAAACTTCGTAAAGCTTATAAAAGAAGATTTCTTTGCAGGACTTATTTTCCACCGTGTAATTTACGGATTTATGATTCAGGGCGGCGGATTTACTGTAGACGGAGAACACAAGGAAGCACAGGCAATAAAGGGTGAGTTTGACGCAAACGGAACTCCAAACCCGTTAAAGCATACAAGAGGTGTGCTTTCTATGGCAAGAACAATGTTCCCCAACAGTGCATCAAGCCAGTTCTTTATAATGCACAAAGACTCACCGCACCTTGACGGACAATATGCAGCATTTGGCAAGGTTACCGAAGGATTAGAGGTTGTAGACGCTATTGCAGAGTGCGATACCGACTTTCAGGATAAACCCCTTGACCCACAGGTTATTAAAACAATCAGATTGGCATAAAAACAAAAGGGGATGTTAAAAAAGTCCAGAACGCAAAAAGGCGCTGATATTACGAATTTATAAAGTTCATAACCCTAAAAAACTATATTTTTTCTTGGAAAACTCTCATTTTGTTCGTTTTTCTAAAATTTAAGCCTTTTTGCTATAAACAAACTTCGCCACTCGACGTACCTTTGTACGCCTTCGGGTAACCAAAAGCAAGGCTATGCCTTGCTTTTGCTCAGTTTGTTCATTCTGAATCTTTTTTTCCTATCCCCAAAAACGGGACTGCTTAAAAAGAAATTCTTTTTAAACAGTCCCGTTTTATATGCCTTATTTTTTAGCTTGAGTTATAGGTGGAACAAGTTTCTCAAAATTAGTTATTGCTTTTGTTGCAAGAGCAATCAACAG
>JAZNPJ010000046.1:0-2790 GCA_045589635.1 Clostridia bacterium | reverse complement strand
CTTCTTTTTGCTGTGTATATACTCTGCAACAGCCCATGCTATTGTCATACCGTCATATGTGCTTGTACCTCTGCCTATTTCGTCTAAAATTATAAGCGAGTTCTTTGTTGCATTTTTTAAAATATGGCTTACCTCGTTCATTTCGAGCATAAAGGTACTCTGACCTGACGCGATATCATCACTTGCACCAACTCTTGTAAAAATCTTGTCCACAATTCCGATATTGGCTTTTTTGGCAGGAACAAAGCTGCCTATCTGTGCCATAAGAGTTATAATTGCAACCTGACGCATATAGGTCGATTTACCTGCCATGTTAGGACCTGTTATAATAAGAGTTCTGTTATCGTCATTATCAAGATATGTGTCGTTGGGGACAAATATAGAATTTTTTGTCATGGTTTCTACAACGGGATGTCTGCCATCGATTATTTCTATTTGTCCGCCTGTATTTATTGTTGGCATTACATAGTTGTTTTTATATGCGGTCTGTGCAAGGGAGTAGTAGCAGTCTGATTGCGATAGGATATCGGCAACCTTTTTTAGACGTTCTGATTGCGAGGCTACTTGTTTTCTTATATTATCATATTCGTGCGCTTCGAGGGCAATAAGTCTTTCGGAGGCACCAAGAATAGTGTTCTCGATCTTTTTTAATTCCTCGGTTATATATCTTTCTCCGCCCGCTAAGGTTTGCTTTCTTATGTAAGTATCAGGCACGTCATTCATATACGATTTTGAAACCTCTATATAATAGCCGAAAACTCTGTTATATCCAACCTTAAGAGTAGGAATTCCTGTCTTTTCCTTTTCTTGTGCCTCAAGCTCTGTAAGCCAACCGCTGCCCTTGTTTTTAGCTTTACGCAATGTATCAATTTCCTCGTTGTAGCCGTCTTTTATTATACCTCCGTCTTTTAAGATGGCGGGGGCATTATCAGAAATTGAATTTTCAATCAACTCGCGTAAATCTGCTAAAATATCAAAATCCTTAAACAGTTTTTTTATTGTTGGAGACTGTGAGGTTGAAAGGACATACTCCACCTCAGGAAGTGCCGCTGCAGTTTCTTTTAGTGCAAGCAAGTCCTTAGGTGTGGCAGTGCCTAAAGAAAGTCGGCTTATAATACGCGAAATATCGTATGTTTTTGACAATGCCTCTCCCAAATCGTCTTTCATCATTGGGTGATTTACAAGGTCATCTACTGCCGAAAGACGTTCATTTATGCCAATAGCACTGATAAGCGGTTTCTCTGCCCATTGGCGGAGAAGTCTTGCACCCATAGACGTTTTTGTTTTATCTATTACACCTAAAAGAGAACCTTTTTTTGCCCGATCGCGCATAGTTTCGCAAATCTCGAGATTTCTTCTGGTTGCAAAGTCAAGGTCCATATAATCGCCCGATGAATAGATAGTAAGAGTATCTATATAATCAAGGCTTTGTTTTTGTGTATGCTCAAGATAAGCTATCATTGCACCGACTGCTTTTATGGCACACGGTTTATCGTGCAGACCAAGCTCGGCAAATGAACGCTTTTTAAACTGAGACAGAATTTTGTCGTTTATGTTATCTTGCTCAAACAAATCATCACGGCAGTTATCTGCCTCCATATTAAATCTTTCCTCAACAACGTTTCCGAATATTAAAGATGCCTTTTCGCTTACGAGAATTTCTTTGGGAGAATAGCGCGCAAGCTCGTCTAAAACCTTTTCTTTACTATTAAGCTCTGTTACAAATATTTCGCCCGTAGAAATGTCCGATACGGCAAAGCCTGATATATCGTTATTTGTGTATATTACTGCAAGATAGTTATTGCTCTTTTCGTCAAGTAGAGCTTCGTCTATAAGTGTTCCGGGAGTTACAACACGTATTACCTCTCTTTTTACAATATCCTTTGTTTTAGAAGGGTCTTCTACCTGCTCGCATATTGCAACCTTATAGCCCTTTTCGATAAGCTTGGCAATATATACGGTTGCACTGTGATGCGGTACTCCGCACATTGGTGCTTTTTCTGATGCACCGCAGTTTTTGCCCGTAAGGGTAAGCTCAAGCTCGCGCGATACTATAAGAGCGTCCTCAAAAAACATTTCGTAAAAGTCGCCAAGCCGATAAAACAGAATACAATCGGGGTACTCTGCTTTTGTCAGAAGATATTGCTTCATCATAGGCGTTGTGGATTCTTGTTGTAACATTTTTATTCCTTTCTACACATTTATTTTTCTTTTGTGTAATAAATCAGTGGCAGCCTCCGCAGGTTGAGCAATCGTGTGTGCAATCGGGATCCTGACCTGTTATATAGAAATTTATTATGCGGTTGATTTGTCCTACCAAATTGTCAAAAGCTTTCTTTGTTTCGATATAGTTTCGTATTACTTCGGATTTTTCTAAAACCTCATCAAAGGCTTTTGTGTTTTCTGAAATTGCCTCTTCGCGTGTAATTTTGCCATTTTGCATATCACGTGCAAGGTTCATTCTTTTTACATTGTATTCCTGCATTAACACTTGTGCAGTATCGTCCTCTGCCTGTGCCAATTCTGCAGCTTTAAAAGCCTTCATTTCTTCGCAGTTTTGTATCATTTCGCCGAGTTCACGGGTTTTGTCTAAGATATTCATAGTTTTTGTTCCTTTCCTGACTTGTTATTTTTGTGTATCTTACGCATTTAGTCTCATTTGCGTACAACACGTACGCGGCAATCGCCTAAATACGCAACCTACGCAAAAATTTCTGCGTCATTTTGACTTGTTAATTTTTTTGTGTATCTTATGCATTTAGTCTCATTTGCGTACAACACGTACGCGGC
>JAZNPJ010000045.1:0-2847 GCA_045589635.1 Clostridia bacterium | reverse complement strand
ACAAAGCCTTTCTTCTTTGAAGGACCTCAAAGAATGAGAAATGCAGAGGAAGGTATTAAGCAACTTGCAGAACGAGTTGACGCTATCGTTACTATCCCCAACGACTTGCTTTTAAAGATAGCAGATAAAAAAGTTACAATTAACGATTCATTTAAGCTTGCTGATGATGTTCTTCGTCAGGGTGTTCAGGAAATAATCGAAGTAATTACTCAAAGAGGTATAATGAACTGCGACTTTGCTGACGTAAGAACTATCATGAAGGATAGCGGCGTTGCTCACATGGGTATCGGTATCGGTAAAGGTGAAACAGCTGCACAAGATGCTGTTCGTGCTGCAATCGAAAGTCCATTGTTAGAGACAAATATTGCAGGTGCAACAAACGTACTTTTAAATATCACAGGCGGAAGCGAATTCTCACTTGTTGATATGGGTGAAGTTTCGGGTATTGTTCGTGATATGGTTTCTGAAGAAGCAAATATTATTGTAGGTACTGCAGTAGATGATAACTTAAAAGATGAGATTAAGGTTACTTTGATTGCAACAGGTCTTAATGATGATGCAAGAAGAAATTCTGAATTTAAGAGAAATGTTCCAAAGTTCAATCCTAATTCGGCACCTGCAGCAGACAGAGCGCCTGTAAAGAGAAATGTTCCAACTTTCTCAACCTCTTCTGATGATGATGCAATATTTACAAGAAAATTAAAGCCAGGAATGAGCAATATAGACGTTCCATCATTTTTTAAAAAATAATAAAATATGATTTGTAAATGGCTGTTGCAAGAAAAATTGCAACAGACATATTTTTAAGTACAAGAACGGAGAATAAAAATGATTTTTTCAATAAAAAAAGCAATTCTGCATATTCTTGATGCAAATTCAGGTATAGTTGTATATTCGGATGCTGAACTTGATGTAAGTGATGGCATGACGAATGCATTTTTAACAAATCACATGGAAAGGCTTTTAAACGAAGGCAGCCTAAGAAGCGGCGAATTTAAAGAAAATAGCGGTTTTCTACAAAGATTTAACGAGTATTTAAAAGACAATGACTTCGTCCCCTTTTCGCAATTTGTTGCAAGGAGACTTTATGACGGCATTTCGAATGCATCTGAGAGTGAGTCATGCGATATCATTGTATGTGATTGTATAGCAAACGAAAAGCCTGTTATTGCTATATTAAAGTTTAATAATAAGACAGGATATACTCACCAGGTAACAAATGAAGACGGAAATATAAAGAATTCACTAATAAATCATTATGCAATACTTCCAATGCCTACCCAACGTTTAACGGAATGTGCGTTTGTATTTTTAAATGACTTAGAAATAAAATACAACGGAAAAATGCGTGTAATTGATGGCGAAAAGACAGATATGTTTGCCCAGATTCTACTCGAGGGTGATTTTGACCTTTCCGCAAGAGAGGCAATAAACAAAGTCAAACGAATCGCAAAGAAAGTAACAGAAGCAAACGGCGGCGATTCAATAGAAGTAAATGCCAGGATGAAAAAATATATTATAGATAATATAGAAGAAAATGATTTTAAATATATAGAAACAAAAAAGGTTGCAGACACTATATTTGATGGCAAGCCTGTTATGAAACAGGAATTTGCAGAAAAACTCGAAAAAGAGGAAGTTCCCGAAAAGGTTGAGGTTACAAATTATGTAACAAAAAAAATCAGCTCTAATGTAAAAATTGTTACCGATACGGGCATCGAAATATCTTTCCCTGCCGAGTATTATCGTGATAACAAGCATATGGAAATTTTTAATAACGATGACGGCACAATATCAATCAGAATAAATAACGTTGCCGAAATCACAAATAAATAGTTGCATCTCCCCTACTAAAACATTTTTAAAAATTCTTTTAACAAAATAAGCACATCTTGCATATTGTATATCAGGTGTAAGCATAATTTTATGCTCTCCAATATAGAAAGGAGTTTTAAAAATGGAAAAATGTAATGACCAGTTTAACGCATCAAACAATTGTTGCGGAACAAATTTCAGAGAAGCAGTTTGCATACATACCGATAAAGTATATGACAGTTGCAGAGATAAAGATTGTCTTGAAAATATAAGAGTATACCTTACAGCTTGCGGTCAGGAAGTTATCGACAGAGCAATAAGCGTTAAATTTACAAAAGCAGAAATTATATGGGTGTTCTCGGATATTGAGCCTGTACCATTTAACAGGGGCTTTTATTCTGTAGATTTAAAGTATTTCTTTAAAATTACACTTGCGGCATTCACTGGTGTTGGAATACCTACCACAGTTGAAGGTTTAGCAACATTTAATAAAAAGGTTATACTTTTTGGTTCTGAGGGTAATGCAAAGGTATTTGAGTCAAACTTCAAAGAAGATGCCTTTGACTCACAATTATGGAAAAAGACAAATATGCCAAAGGCTGTTGTTGAGGTTGTAGACCCAATAACGCTTGGTGCAAAACTTGTAGACGTTAGAAGCTGCCAGAATAACTGTTGTTGTGATGACGATTTTGATATAGCGTCTGTTCCGGGATCAATTTGCCGCGTGTTTGACGAAAGTCTTACTCTTGGCGGAGAGGCAAAAAGAGTATTTGTATCTCTTGGTATTTTCTCTATTATTAAATTAGAGAGAAAAGTACAGCTTCTTATCCCCTCTTATGACTTCTGCGTACCTCAAAAAGAGTGTGTAGGCGCAACAGACGATAATCCTTGTGATTTATTTGAGAGAATAGATTTCCCTGTTGATGAGTTCTTCCCACCCGAAAGATGTGAGTTCCTGGAGTGTGGCGAGGATGACCCGTCAGTTCCAAAAGAAAACAACTGTGGTTGTTGCTGATTTTATATAACTTCAAA
>JAZNPJ010000044.1:0-2162 GCA_045589635.1 Clostridia bacterium | reverse complement strand
AATCACTGACGGTCAGCAAAACGCTGATTACTTTGGTGATACAGTTCTTAACGCTATGCAGTCACTCAGAGAGGTTGCAGACGAAATCGAAACCCTCGTTGGTGAAAAATACTGGCCATATCCTACTTATGGTAAGCTGTTGTTTAATGTATAAAAGATTTAAAGCCTTCACGATGTGAAGGCTTTTTTCAATGCACGGTGACAAGGGATGAGGAAACTTCATACCAAAGTCAACGGGTTTTCCGCATATACCGCATACCTTTTGTGTAGCATATATCTTCTTTTTATGTGATTCAAACTGTGCTCTCTGCGTTCCGTTATGATCGGGGCGCAGATTCGGCTTAGCCATTTTAATCACCTCTTTTTTGGCATAATAAAAGCGCCTTATAAAAAGCGCCTGATATGTTTTATTACCTTAGGTAAATATTCAATTACAGTAAAAACCCATGCCGCCACATAACAGGCAACAGGTATCTGCCCTGTATCCAGAGCATAGAGTAAAATTAAAGTTGGTAACATATATCCTCCTTGATTTTGGGTATAAGAAAACCGCTCACGTTATCCGTGGGCGGTTTTACGAAATAACGGTTATTTGGCAGGCGTAGCACTCTCCTGCATCTCTCGGGTTGCCCCTGTCTTACCATCGGCGCGTGGTCGCTACGAAATTTACCACCTCAAATAACCTATTCTTATCTTACTCATATTGTATCACATTTATTCATTTTTGTCAAATTTCTTGTAAACTAAAGTGCTATTTCGTAATCGTTGAGCAAAACGCTTTTCATTTTCACCTATTGCGGTTATAATAGAATTTTTATAATTTGGATTTTCGCTCTCAACAACAAGTCTCAAAACAATATTTACAGTTTTTCTTTTATGCACAAAGGTTTTAGAAACAATCGCAGTGTCAACATTATTATCTTTAAAAATATAGTCAGGGTCTTTTACAATTTCTGCAAAGTAATCATGAAATTCATCATAGAACTGTCGTCCTCTTCGTTCAATAATATGATCAATTCGGTTGTTAGTAATAATTACCTCATCTGAAAGTATTTTTTTGTCGGTTACATCTTTGTACTTGTCTATATCTATTATTCCTACGTTGTGTACGTCTTTTTTTACCATTCCAAGTGTATTTTCCTTTATTATACCACTCTCATCCGATTTGCCAATGCCCTTATACTTCAGGTTCTTCTTTTCGATAGCGTCTGCCTCTTGAGGTGAGAGCTTTTTTGGCTTATACTCAGTATCCTTTATTTCCTTCTCATTCCAGCTCTTTTTGCTCCATACATCCTGGCGCTGATTGCCGCATTCGTAGATAGTCTGACAGGCACAGTTATCGTGTCGCCTGAATATATCCTCGGGAGCTGTTGCATAATCATATCTGCCCGCAATTTTAGAACACCAGCTGCAGCATTTGCCGTTTGTTGTTCTGACAAGGTAGCATTTTACGCCTGCGTCATTTCGAAATTTTGCATTTTTCTCGATATAGTCATCGTGAAATGACTTTGCTACATTCTCAAGATGTATACCTAGCTTTTCATTTCCACGCTAAGTAGGTTGATGTTTTTTGTGTTCTCTGTTATACTTTTTGTGAGGTGAGATTATGGATAGTTACATTACAGGTGCTGTTATAAAAAGGTTGCGTGAGGCTAAGGGGCTTACGCAAAGTGAGCTTGCTTTTAAAATCGGGGTGAGCGATAAGGCTGTTTCTAAATGGGAGACGGGCAAAGGTTTGCCTGATATTTCGCTTATTGAGCCTTTGAGTAAGGCTCTTGATGTTTCGGTTATGGAACTGATATCGGGCGATACAGTTAAAAATTACAATATTTCATCAAACGTTTTGCGCTCAAAATTCTATGTATGCCCCGTTTGTCAGAATGTTATTCACACTATGGGCGATACCGTTGTAAGCTGCTGCGGAATTGCCCTGCCCGCACTTGAGGCTGAAGAATGTGATGAAAAGCATCAGGTTATTATTGAAAATGTTGAAGATGAGCAGTTTATCACAATAAATCACGATATGACAAAGGACCATTACATTTCATTTATCGCATTTTTATCATCTGACAAGGTTTTATTTACAAAGCTATACCCTGAGGGCAATGCACAGACAAGAATGAATCTTCGTGGCGGCGGATACCTTTATATCTACTGCAACA
>JAZNPJ010000043.1:0-12214 GCA_045589635.1 Clostridia bacterium | reverse complement strand
GTCCCATCTTACCATCAGGCATATCGCTAAAGTTTGCAGCCATTGCTGTTGTTGCAAGCATTGAGATAATTCCAATGCAGACAACTGCTTTTTTTACTAATTTCATATTATGTACCTCTTTTCATTTATTTATGTTAATTTTTAGGATTAACAATATCTCGCCAATCCAAATCACCACGTTCAAGACCGTGTATAAGTACCTCTGCAGTTGCACAGTTGGTTGCTATTGGAATATTGTGCATATCACATAGTCTTAACAGAGAAAATACATCAGGCTCGTAGCTTTCAGCATTAAGCGGGTCTCTGAAAAACAGTACCAAATCTATTTCGTTATATGCAATACGTGCGCCAATCTGCTGGTCGCCGCCTTGCGGTCCCGAAAGAAATTTGTATACGTTAAGTCCCGTATTCTCCTGTATTTGTTTTCCTGTTGTTCCTGTCGCATATAGTGTATGAGCTCCCAATATACCCTTGTATGCAATGCAAAACTGTACCATAAGCTCTTTCTTTTTGTCGTGTGCAATCAATGCGATATTCACAAAATTTCCTCCTCTCTTCCGGCGCTATTTACGCCTTGTAAACAACCTCTTATATATTGACGGCCGTTTTTCCATATCAAGTATGGGTATACTCTCACCGCAAATTCTGCCTGCAATGTTTAAGTATGCCTTACCCGCCATAGAATTTTCATTCTCTATGGCTAACGTACTCTTAAGTGCTGAAGATACAAGCTCCTCGTCCTCAGGCACTATACCAAGCATTGGTATAGAAAGTATATCCATGCACTCATCTACATTCATCATTATTCCTTTATCTATCATTTCGGGACGTATGCGATTAACAACAAGCTTAATCTCTTCTATACCCTTGTCCTCTATAACAGATATTGCCCTGTCAGCATCTCTTAGTGCAGTAAGCTCTGCAAGTGTTACAATAATGGCGCTTTTTGCACCGCATAGTGCATAATCAAAGCCGCCGCCGACAATCCCCGCAGGGGCATCTATAAGGCAATAGTCAAATCTGGCCTCTACTCTTTCCCAGAACGAGGCAAGCCTATCCTCATCAACCTCGCCTATATCACGTGTTTGAGGTGCTGCTATAAAATACAGATTTTCGTATTGTGAATGCTTTATAAGAACATCTTCAAATGAGCATCTCTCTTCAACTGCATCAAGTGCATCATATACAATAGAGCTTTCCAGTCCCAATGCAATATCAAGATTTCTTAAACCAATATCCATATCAACAAGTGCAACCAAGTGCCCACTCTTTGATAATGCTGCTCCCAAATTTGCCGCAGTTGTGGTCTTTCCCGTACCACCCTTGCCCGAAGCAACTAAAATAACCTTTCCCATTTGGTCTGCTCCCTTTTTTGAGTGAATATAAATTCACACATCTATCATATTATAGCATAATTTTTTTATTTTGTCTACATTATTAACAAAAATTTTAAAATCCTATTTTGTTTTTTATTTAAATATACAAACAAAATAGGATTTTTTTGTATATTATTTCTTTTTATTGGTATAAATTATCAGTCTTTAAACGGGAAAATATTATTGATTATTCCCTTAGCCTTATTCTTTATTACATCAACCTTAGACTCTTCCTTGCTATCCTCAAAGACTAAACCCTCTCTTGTGGGACTGTACTTTCTCTTTGATGGTCGTAAAACCTCATCTTCTTCTAAAACGTCCTGATTTTCTTCGTTTACAACGCCTCTTGCACTTCTTCTTGCCATTTTACTTTCCCACTGTCTGAAAACCTCGTCATTTTCGTTTGATGTTGTTTCATTTTGCGGTTGTTCAAACTCTATCGAATCATCAACACCAAAATTCTCGTTTGAGTTTGTAATGTCTGTTTCCATTTCGGCAAACCCGCCAACACTGTTTGCAAATTTCTCTTCTAAATCACGTCTTAGCGCTCTTATTTCGGAATGGATATGATTTTCTCTTTTTGACATCTTATAAAAACGGTTTGCAATCATAAAGCTCAGTACAAGGTTTATTAAAAGAGCAAGGAAGAACCAAAGTACAACAAACCCTTTAGAAGAGTATTTTTTGTCCGACTCTCTCTGAGCTTGTACAACCTCAACAACGCCTGTTTCCTGTTGTGTAGCAACTGCAGTAGGTACAGGTACCTGTTGCACTGCACTCTCTTGTTGTGTCTCTTGTGTCTGCTCACTCGGGGCTTGGGCCGGTTGTTGAATAGTTACTGTACCGTTTCCTGTTACGGGAGTAGTTGAACGTGCACTCACGCAGACTGTTCCTGATATTGATACTGCGCCAACAAACAGAGCAGTTATAAATGTTATTGTTCTTTTCTTTAAAGTATTCATTTTATTTTTTCCTTTCTATGTTTACCTATATTAAAACTTAGTCATCTATGTTGCCAAACGCTGCCCTTAATTTTTTTCTTACGGGAAGCCTGGACATTTTTGCTTTGTTTGCTTTATATATTCTTGTGTATGTAAGCGCTTTATCATCATCTTTTTTGCACTTGTTATAGCCTATTAAGAACCAGTTCCAGAAACCATTGTACATAGTTTCGATGTTTATAATTATTTCGTGATAATGTCCTTTTGATTCTATTATTTCGAGTGCAAGCTTTGGTATCATATAATTATACAGCGACGTTTGTGTTTTTTTCATCTCGAGTATAAGCTCTCGTAATTCAATCGCCTTAGCCTTTGCTCTTGCCTGGTCGCCATAGGTCTTTAACCACTGATGATACGTATATAATATTCTTGTTATAAGTATAGGCGATACGCTTTGCTCCATATCATTATGAACAAATGTAACCAAATCGGTATATTTTCCGTTGTTGTATGGCTCGTACCCTACACGCTTTAGCATAGCATGGATTTTTTCCATATCAGCTTGCTGTGCTTTAGCGGTCTTTTTGTGCTTTGTTTTTGTTATACCATAGTATGCCCAATCAACATCGTTAGTTGAATATATGTACTTTAAGCACATATTCTTTAATTTTACATCTTCGGTTGATGCCTCTAAAAATGCTACAAACTCGCACATATCCTCAAGTGTCCAGTTAGACGGTGATTCAAATGGATTTATACCGTTTCCCGTTACTAAGGTCTGTGCACCCATCTTAACAAAAATTGTAAGATGCTCTTTGTTACCGCCAAAGAAATCTCTCCAGCTTTCATCGCCGAATTTATGCTTGATGTGTGCAAAAAATCCAAGTAATACGACCTTGTTTTTTGCACTCATTTTTGATTCTGTTTTGCCAACATGCTCCATTATTTCGTCAATTTGTTTTTTAAGCTCAACAATCTGACTTCTTTCGTTAAGCTTTGATGAGAATACTCCGCTAAAATCATAGCTTTCACCCTCACATAGCTTTGTTATGGTTATTTTTATGTATTTTTGAATAAGGTCCGCAAAATGCTTCTGGAAGTAGTCAATGTTATCGTACATAACCTTTGTTATTTCAAATCGAACATTGTCATACTCCTCTTTTTCAAGCTCAGGATATATTTCGTTTGCTCTTTTTATAAATGCAGTTTCACCCGCAGTAGCTCTTAGTTTTAGTAGTTTTGAGCCCATACCTGCTTTTGTGGTATCATTATATGTTGCTATCCAGTTTATAAAGCCCTCTACTGTTCGTATTCTAAGCTCGCTGTATTGTTTTACAAGCTCCTCGGGGGTCCATTTTTCTAACAGGAATGAGTCTTTAATTTCTTCCTCATTAAGCTTGTCCATTTCTATATACAGACAATTCTTTCTGTATTCAATAGCCTCATCTGTTATATTGTTTTCGCCCCTTATTGTACCATGGAATATAACCTTTTCCTGACGGTCTGACGGAAGATATACATTATATGTGGAAACGCCCATGTTAGCGGATATATTCTTAGGAATAAGATATTTAAGAGCAACAAGATACTTTGCAGTTTCCTCCTCGCTCTTTGTAACAATACAAAGATTATTATACTCATCACCCGATAAAACCTTTATTGCACTGTCTAAAAGATATGACATCTTCTTTTTGTTTTCGTTTATAAAGGTATATATATTTTCATCAAAGAATTCGCTTATATGCGGCATCTCAGGCTCGGGCAAAAACTTTACAATTTCGCACTCTGCTTCATCTGCACTAAGATACTTTTTAAAGTCCCTGCTTCCGTAAAGTCTTTCGGGAAGAAAATCATTATCAAAATTTTCAAAAACAAAAGCATGTGCAAAAAAGTTTCCCTCATAACCCTGGTAGTCAACCCCCGCAAATACTGATTGAATTGCTGCTACTTTTCCATCACTCAGGGTTATTGTTCGAAATACCTTTGGAAATCCGTCCGAAACTCCGGGGTCGCCAACAACCTCAGAATATTCTTTTGTGTTGTTTTTTGGCAGTCTGTACGAAGAAAATCTTATTATTTCATCAAGATTTTCACGGGTTAATCCCTCCGAGCACGAATAAATCTTATGTCCCGGCTTGTTTGTAAGTCCAAGTGCGGAATCTATAAGTCCATTCTGACACGAAGTATAAATTACCTGATACACTTCCATCTTTATCCTCCATATACTACACCGCCTTAGCGGATTATTTTTTGTTTAGTCGAGTTCCTTTATGCCTGTGTACAACTCATAATATCTGCCCTTTTTATCTATAAGCTCATCATGAGTTCCTCTCTCTATTATTTCGCCCTGCTCAATAACCATAATAGCATTGGCATTACGCACCGTAGAGAGTCGGTGTGCTATAACAAATGTGGTACGGTCTTTCATAAGAGCGTCCATACCCTCATTTATTTTCTTTTCTGTTTTTGTATCAACTGAGCTTGTTGCTTCGTCGAGTACAAGTATTGGTGCTTTTGAGAGTGCCGCACGCGCAATATTTAAAAGCTGGCGCTGACCCTGAGACAGGTTTGACCCGTCGCCCTCGAGCACTGTTTCGTATCCTTGCGGCAAATTCATAATAAAGCTGTGTGCTGATGAGGTTTTTGCCGCCTCTATAACCTCTTCATCTGTTGCATTAAGTCTTCCGTAACGGATATTCTCCATTACAGTGCCCGTAAACAGATGTGTATCCTGTAATACAACAGCTATATTTTCTCTTAAGCATTTTTTTGAGAGCTTTTCGATATTCACACCATCTATTGTTATTTCGCCCTCATTTATATCATAAAATCTTGTTATAAGATTTGTTATCGTAGTTTTTCCCGCACCCGTTGAGCCAACAAGGGCAATTTTTTGTCCCGGATGTGCAAATATATTTATGTTTTTTAAAATTGTCTTTTCGCTTGTATAGCCAAAGGTTACATTGTCTATTAAGACATCACCTTTGATGTTTTCAAGATATATCGCGTCGTCGCTTTCCTTTTCGCTCTCCTGGTCCATAACATTAAATACACGCTCTGCACCCGCAAGAGCAGACATTATTACGGTAAGCTGCTGTGAAAGCTCGTTTATGGGACGCGAAAACTGTCTTGAGAAGTTAACAAATACTGCAACACCGCCAACATCAAAGTTCGAAAACACACATAATAATGTGCCGACAGTTGCAGTAAGCGTATAATTGACCTGACCCAATGCATTCATACATGGTCCCATCATTCCGCCTGCAAACTGTGCTTTTATCTGCTGACCTTTTAGCTTATCGTTAAGCTCGCTAAACTCATCAATCGCTTTTTCCTCGTGGCAAAAAACCTTTACAACCTTCTGACCTGTGATAGTCTCTTCGATATATCCGTTAACTTCTCCAAGCGCCATCTGCTGTGCCCTGAAATATTTTCTGGAGCGCGAAGCAATAGTTGTACCTGTTTTTGCCATGATAGGTACCATTACTATTGTAACAAGCGTAAGCCATACATTCGTATATATCATAAGTGCAAGTGTACCCACAAGGTTTATTACTCCCGAAAAAATCTGAACAAGCGTTGTGGATAGCATATTGGCGATTGTGTCAACGTCGTTTGTGTATCTGCTCATTATTTCTCCCGTATTATTGGCGTCGAAATATCTTACGGGCAGCTTTTGCATTTTCGAAAATAAATCTGCTCTTATCTGCTTTATAGAAGATTGCGAAACCTCAAGCATAATTCTTGATTGCAGATAGTTTGCGATAAGTCCCACTGCATATATAAATCCCATAAGAATAAGTCCTTGTAAAAGAGATGCTATTCTCTCCGACGCCGAAACATCTTCTATAAGTCCGTTTATTATTGGTCTTAGTATATATGAGCCTGCAAGATTTGTTATTGCTGCAACTACAACACATAAAAATGCCATTACAATTTTAAATTTATCTTTACTTAAATAGCCAAGAAGTCTTTTTATGGACTCCTTTGTATGCTTTGGCTTTGACGTATCCATATTGATACGTCGTCCCGGTCCTATTGGTCCTGCCATTTTCGTTTCCTCCCTTTAACTGTTTTGCGAATAATAAATTTCCTGATATACCCTACAGGTACTTAATAACTCATCATGAGTGCCTTCACCTGCGATTTCACCATTTTCAAGAACAATAATTTTATCCGCACCTATAACGGAGGATATTCTTTGTGCAATTATTATTTTTGTTGTTTCTTTTAATGTTGTATTAAAAGCCTCTTGTATTTTTGTCTCTGTGGCTGTATCAACAGCACTTGTGCTATCGTCTAAAATAAGAATTTTAGGGCGTTTTAGGAGCGCTCTTGCAATACAAAGTCTTTGCTTTTGACCGCCCGAAACATTTACACCGCCCTGGTCTAAGAGCATATCATAGCCATCATTAAACTCCCTGACGAATTTATCTGCCTGGGCAAACTGTGCAAATTCTTCGACTTCCCCGTCTGTTGCATTTTCATCGCCCCATTTAAGGTTGTCGCGAATTGTTCCTGAAAACAGTACATTCTTTTGCAAAACCATTCCAACACCATTACGGAGATTTTTTATTGAGTAGTCCTTTACATTTATTCCGTCAACAAGCACTTCTCCGCTGCCAACATCATAAAGACGCGGTATAAGCTGAACAAGAGTAGTTTTACCGCTACCCGTTGCACCTATTATACCAACTGTTGATGATGGCTCTATCTTAAAGCTTATGTTGTTTAAAATATTACTTTCTCTGTCGGAATAATATTTAAAGCTTACATTTTTAAACTCTATTTCGCCATTTTCTACTTTCTTTTGTGTAAACCTTGCACCATCATCAGTTAAGTCGGATTTTGTATTTAATACCTCGCGAATTCTTGCAGATGATGCCGCCGCACGTGAGGCCTGAATAATTATCATAGAAAGCATCATCAAAGACATAAGAATCTGTACAATATATGTAGTAAAGGCACTTAAATCTCCCACACCCATTGTACCTGCAATAGCAAAATTTCCGCCGCGCCATACTATTGCGATTGTTGTTATGTTCATTGCAAGTGTCATAACAGGCATATTGCAGATAATAATACGCATTGCCCTTAATGTTGCCTCGGTAAGGTCGTTGTTTGAGCGGTTAAACTTTTCTATTTCGAAAAACTCACGTACAAATGATTTTACAACTCTTACGTTTGTTATATTCTCCTGTGTTGTTGAATTTAAGCTGTCTATCTTCTTTTGAACAATATTAAAGCGCGGGAATGCCATTCTCATAAGCAAAAATATTGCAAGTGCCAAAAACGGAATTATTATTAGAAGTATTTTAGCAAGGCCTTTATTTATAGAAAGAGCCATTATAATTCCGCCTATAAGAAGTCCTGGAGAACGCATAAGCATTATAAGTCCCATTCTTATTGTATGCTCTAATTGTGTTACGTCATTTGTAAGTCTTGTAACAAGCGAGCCTGTAGAAAAATCGTCAATGTTTTTAAATGAGAACTTCTGCACTGATGAGAACATATCTTTTCTGAGCGCTGCACTGAAATATATTGCCGCCCTTATGGAAAGAAAATGTCCGCCTACTCCGCCTATAATCATAACACATATTGAGCCTATCATCATCAGTGCTCTCGATATTATGTATGCACTATCGCCATTTTCAACACCAATATTTATCATAGTTGACATAATTTTAGGCAATACTATTTCACCTGCGACCTCTGTAAGCATTAACAGAGGTCCGAATATAAAATACGGAAGATATGGTTTTATATATTTCCAATACTGCTTCAAGCTGATTTCACCCTTTAATAATTATATTTCGCCTTCTACAAAATATCCCGTTGTGGAGCCCATATTCATATCCCACGAGAATATTCTGTACTTTATCGCATTAGTATTTATTGTTGCATCACCATTGGCAACCTTTATATCAACAAGCTCATTATCATCATTGTACTGAGCTATGTATACTGTGGCATTGTCGTTATATTTTGACTCTACCTCTATTCTGTTATCTCTTATCTGTGCACTTATCTTTGGTTTGTCATTGCTTGTGTATGTCCTTATCGACATATCACACGAATAATACCACTTGTCGGCATACACAAAACATTTACCTTGATTTCTTGTATGTGATGTATCCTCAGGCTCCCAAAAAACAACAGGTCCGTCGACAATTATTGAGTATTTGTCGCCAGCACTTATTTTTATTCCCTCAGGAAAATCCACTTTATGATATTGTGCCGTCATTTCAATAGTATCACGGAATATCAGCGTACCATTGTTTGGATAATTGGAAGGATTTTTATATACAGATATTGTTGCCTCCTCCGGAGAGAGCGCCATAAAGCTTATAGCCTCAAGCACCTGATCAGAATCAGCGGTAAAAGTACTTCCATATACTTTTGGCAGGTCTGTGTAGTAATAATAATCGTATCCGCCCATATATCCATACGTGTTATCATAGTGCTTTCCCAAAAACGCTGTAACTGCGGTTATGGTTGACTGAACCGTTTCGTAGGATATATAAAAATACCCGCCATCACCATACTCCTCACCCCAGCTGTTACGCACTATCCATGCCCCGTCATCTGTTGGTTTATTTGATTGTGCAAAATTCTCTCTTGAATAATTATCATCCCAACCAACAATAAGTGTCTGGTGATTTAATTGCATATTTTGGGGGCAATGATATGCGGCAGTATTTTTGTTATAGTATTTAGCATTGTAATAAAAAGAATTTAAAACGGAACCATGGTTTATAATGGCCTGCTTTATCGCCACATGGTTTAGCGGAGAAACCTGCTTTAACTCACTTATGCCCGCCTCACTTAAAAATCTCTTGCTTTCGTCTATTGGCTTTGCCTCTATACCAAGACTTGTGTTCTTTGTATATTCATCATAAGGCGCAACACTTTCGGATACTGCGCCGCTGCCCTTAGTTATTGCAGAAATGGCACAGTATTCGTTACCGCCTCTTGAATATGCATCAGTTCCGATACTCTGCGGTCCGTCATTATGTATTTCATCTCTTATATTAACTCCAAAGTATGCCATATGTGCTTCGGAAAAATCAAGCTTGTCGGCATTATAGCCTTGCTTTATCAGGCTTGCCTCCATTGCACCAACCATAGCAAATGCCCAACAACAACCCTCTTCCTTTTGATTTTTAACGGGAGTTACATTGGTGTTTCTGTAATATGACGGAATTCGGGAATATACTACAATATCATCATAATGGGGCTCTGTTTCATTACCGTTTTCGTCTACAAACTTATAGCCTCTGTATCCGTACTCGGATACCTCATCATCAAATACAATCCTATTTGATGAATTCTCCAACCCCTTTGACGATATTACATTCTCGTATGCCATTACGGGAGTTGAAAACACAAACACCAATGATAATATTAAAACCAAAGTTTTTTTCATAATTATTAAAACCTCACACTGAATTTTAAAAATTGTTCAGATTGCCGTTTTGATACTTGGGGCGTAGAAAATTTTTCGTAGGTTGCGTACATTTGCGATTGCCGCGTATTTGCAATACGCAAATGAGCAAAAGTGCGTAAGATACGGAAAATTAGCAAGCCCCGTGCCTTTTTACAAATCTTTCTATCTTTACAAGTGCTTCTTGTATTTTTTCTATTGAGTAGGCATATGAAACTCTTATAAAACCCTCGCCGCAATCACCAAAGGCATTACCAGGCACTACTGCAACCTTTTCTTCTTTTAGCAGAGTTTGGCAAAATTCCTGCGATGACATTCCTGTGGACTTTATACAGGGGAACACATAAAATGCACCCAGCGGTTCAAAACACGAAAGACCCATATTTCTGAACCCGTCAACTATTACTCTTCTGCGGTTATTATATTCGTTAACCATTTTTTCTACATCTTCATCACAACTCTTTAATGCCTCAATCGCCGCATACTGACTTGTTGTAGGCGAGGACATTATTCCGTACTGATGAACCTTTGTCATAAGCTTTATTATTCGCTCAGGGCCCATAGCATATCCAAGACGCCAGCCCGTCATTGCAAAGGCTTTAGAAAATCCGTTTACGACAACTGTTCTTTCTTTCATCCCCTCTATTGCAGAAAATGGTGTGTGCTTTTCTTTGCCATATCTAAGCTCTGCATATATCTCGTCAGAAAGCACCAATATATTGGTATCTCTTAAAACCTCCGCAATAGCCTCCAAATCCTCTTTTGACATTACTCCGCCCGTAGGATTGTTAGGGAACGGAAGTATTAAAAGCTTTGTTTTATCTGTAATCTTTTCTTTTAGTTGCCGAGGCAAAAGTCTGAAGTTATCCTCCTCTTTTGTAACAACAGGGATAGGTACACCGCCCGCCATAATTGTACATGGCTTGTAGCATACAAAGCTCGGCTCAGGCATTAAAACCTCGTCGCCCGGGTTTATAACACAACGTATCATAGCATCTATTGCCTCGGAGCCGCCTACTGTTATAAGTACCTCATTATTGGGATTGTACTCTACATTGTACTTGCGCATCATATAGTTGCAAACCTCACGTCTTAGTTCTATAAGTCCTGCGTTTGCAGTATAGTAGGTTTGTCCTTTTTTCAGTGAATATATACCCGCCTCACGAATTTGCCATGGTGTATTAAAGTCAGGCTCGCCAACACCAAGCGATATTACATCATCCATTTCTGCTGCAAGGTCAAAGAACTTTCTTATACCCGACGGCGGAAGTGTGTCAACCATTGTATTTACTAATCTGTCTAAATCTATCATAAAACCATTTGTCGGGTATCATGCTCACCGTCCTCGAACACAATTCCCTCCTCCTTATACTTCTTTAATACAAAATATGTTGCAGTAGAGAGAACCTCTTCCATTGGAGCAAGCTTTTGCGCAACAAACATTGCAACCTCCTGCATTGTGCTGCCCTCTAAAATAATTGCCAAATCATATGCACCGCTCATAAGATACATTGATTTAACCTGAGGATAATCGTATATTTTATCGGCAATCATATCAAAACCGCCGCCCTTTTGCGGTGTTACCTTTAACTCTATAATAGCATTAACAACTTCGCGGTCAGTTTTATCCCAATTTATAAGGGTTTTGTAGCCTGCAATTACATTGTCCTTTTCAAGCTTTTTTATTTTTTCTCCAACTTCCTCTTCGCTTATGCCTAAAATACGCGCAAATCTGGCTCGTGATACAATATTTTTTTCCTTTTCCAAAAGTGTTAAAAGCTCATTCATAGTTAACATCACCCTTCTTTTTGTATATAAACATATATTAAAATCAGTATGTAAATTTACCCAACAAGATACAAAAATAGCTATTATATCCCATCGTATATATTATACAATAAATCCCGAAAAATTTCTACTGTTTTTACAAAAAAATTTACACAAAATTAAAAAAATATTTTATCTATTTTTTTTTAACGCACATACAACAAAAAAAGACTGCCTAAAAACCGAGGTTTTTGGGCAGTCTTAATGCCGAATTATTTATTTGTTACTTTTTTTATAACTGACAATGTTGCAAAAAGCAATACTATACCTACCGGAAGTAATACCACTGCATTTTGTACAAACGCCGCAAGAACATATGTAACAAACGAAACAAGTGCAACAGTTATTGCATATGGCAGCTGTGTTGATACATGGTTTATGTGGTTAGAACAACTACCCGCCGATGACATAATTGTCGTATCAGAAATTGGTGAGCAGTGGTCGCCGCAAACTGCACCTGCAAGACATGCAGATACACCAATTATCAAAAGCTCGCTTGTTGGGTCAAAAATAGCTGTAACAATCGGGATAAGTATACCGAATGTTCCCCATGAAGTACCTGTTGAGAAAGCAAGCACACAAGCAACAAGGAATATAATAGCAGGCAAGAAGTTTGCAAGACCTGC
>JAZNPJ010000042.1:0-5709 GCA_045589635.1 Clostridia bacterium | reverse complement strand
GGCTCGGTTTGTTCATTCTGAAACAATTTTTCCGATCACCTATAATGGATATTTAAAACACTACAAAGGGGAGTTAAAAAAACTTATTTTTTAACTCCCCTTTTTTAAAAATATTTTTTTAGTACATCAATTCTTTTAATTGTATCCTCTAACTCTCCAAATTCCTTTATAATTCTTGTTATACACCTTTTGCAAAAATCTTCTCTTAAATTATTATCATCACGCATTTGTTGTTTCATACCCCATATATGCGTAAAACTTTTATTGTCCCCCGAGAAAAGTTTGTTTTGCTCAGCCAACGGGGTAATTTCAAAACCATCGTATTTTGCACACATATGGAGCAGACGTTGCTCACAAAAGACCATATATCTTAAATAATCATCACAGTCTTTTGCATTTTTTATAAAGCTAATTGCCTCATCAGTATACCTCTTAACAAGCTCCTGATTTTTAAAGATGCAAAAAGCAGTGTTTGCAGCCTTAAGATGCCAGTCAAAGTCTTTCCATATATACGTATCTTTCATTTTAAAATACTCTTTTTCAGGGTAAATATCCTCATATAAATCCTCAAAGTGGATAGTAGCACAATCAGAAATTTTATCAAAATCAATACTTTCCCATACAATAAAGTCAGTATCAAGTATGGCTATGGGTGTTTTTTGTTTTTTTAAGGCATACAGCTTTGACGCTGCCCAAAACATTTTGGAGTTTATGCTATCATCAATTTCTAATTCTTCAACATCATCCCAGATGCCAATAAGACCTTTATCCTTATAATATTTAACAGCAAACTTATCTGCAACCAGCTTTATTTTACCATTGTTTTTTCGCCATTCCATTGCAGAGAGAATTGTTGTAAGAATTTCAAAGTCCTCTATAAAATATGCACCATTATTTTTTGCAAAAAATGGTGCAGTCCAGATTGTGTGTATTGCATTCATTATATCAAATTCACTCCATATCCGTTTACATGTACATCTTTATCTTTTACCTTATATTTACAAAAAGATGAAAGCTTATATGAAGACGAAAATATCAAATAAATATAGCTCGAAAATGATGCCATTTATAATTCACCGTCCTCTTGTTTTTTTAATCTCCTTTGGCTAAGTACCTTGTTAAATTCTGCACCGCCCAGGAATATATTCATACATATATATAACCACAACATCAAAAGTACAACTGCAGTAAGTGAGCCATATACATAACTGTAATTCGAAAAATATTTAATATATATCGAATATATCCACGAAAAACCAATCCAGCCAAGTGCCGATACAATCGCACCAGGCAGTTGTCTTACAAACGTCAACCCTGTTCTTGGCAAAAACTTATAAAATGATGCAAACATAAGTGTTAAAACAACCATAAAAATCAATATTTTCATTTCCATAAAAGCATTGGTTACGGGCTCTACCCATGGCATATAAATCAAGAGAAGCTTTTCTATTTTTTCACCAAAAACAAAAACTGCCAATGTTGCTATAATTACAAGTATAAATATAACTGTGTAAAAAAGTGAGATTATTCTTGTTCTTATAAATCCCGTTACTTTGTCAGGAGAATAGATACGATTTAAGCCCAAATACAGCGAGGTTATACCCTTTGATGCCAGCCACAGAGCAGTTATTGCACTAAAATACGTCGAGCTGCTGCTTATTGTTGACTCATCAAAAATCTCCATTGCAACAGACGAAATAAAGCTCGCAATTTCCGCAGGGACATATAAATATATAAAAGATGTTACATTACTCATATCCAATGGTATAACATACTTTAACATTGTAAGCAATAGCATCAGAAATGGTATAACAGAAAACACCATAAAGAATGATGCCTGTGCTGCATACACACTCACATCATCCTTTATACATTTTTTAGAAAACTGTACTACGGTGTCCCATAGGTATTTAATCTTTTTCATTGTTAATTAACTTCATAAAATGCCATATATGCCCTATATGCGATATATACGTCCGCTTTTGCAGTAACCTCATATGGTGCATGCATACATAAAACGGGCACACCTGCGTCAATAACCTCCATATTAAGATTTGCCATATATTGAGCGATTGTTCCGCCGCCGCCTTCGTCTACCTTACCAAGCTCGCCTGTTTGCCATACAATACCCTTTTCATCCATTATTCTTGCAATTTGCGATACAAATTCCGCACTCGCATCAGATGAGCCTGACTTACCTCTCGCACCCGTGAACTTTGTAAATACCACGCCGCCATTACAAAATGACGCATTTTTCTTTTCTGAAACATATTCATAGGTTGGGTCTACCGCAGCATTTACATCCGATGAAAGACAAGCACTGTTTGAGATAGTTTTATTAAGTGATATTAAAGAACAATCTCCCTTTATCATCTCTATAATATGTGCAACACTCATCTCAAAGAATGCACTTTGCATACCTGTATTACCCATTGAACCTATTTCTTCTTTATCTACTAAAAGTGCAACTGCGCTCTTTTTGGGTATATTTATATCAAATATGCTCTTTATTGCAGTAAAAGCACACACTCTGTCGTCCTGACCATATGCACCTATAAAGCTTTCGTCAAAACCAATATTTCTTGCCTTGAATGCAGGTACCATTTCTATTTCTGCAGTCTGAAAATCTCTTTCACACATTCCATATTTGTCGTTAAGATACTTTAAGACTGTAAATTTAACCTTTTCACTGACATCTTTGTCATTTACAGGAACACCGCCTACAAGCACATTAAGATTTTCGCCCTCTATACCCTCTGTCATCTTCTTTGACATCTGCTTAACTGCCAAATGCGGAAGTAAATCGGTTATGCAAAATACAGGCTCATCATCTTTTTCACCTATAGAAATATTTATCTTTTTGCCCTCTTTTGTGTAAACAACACCGTGCATTGAAAGTGGGATTGTTGTCCATTGATACTTCTTAATTCCGCCATAGTAGTGGGTTTTAAGAAGTGCCATATCGTCTGATTCATAAAGTGGGTTCTGCTTTAGGTCAATTCTTGGCGAATCAACGTGAGCACCAACAATATTTATGCCATTTTCAATATCCTCACTACCTATGACAACAAGCATAATGCCCTTGTCGCGATTTACTATATATACCTTATCTCCTGCTTTTAGTGAGGTTTTGCTTTGTATATCTACAAAACCGTTCTTTTTTGCAAGCTCTATTGTATATTCAACACACTCACGCTCTGTTTTACCAATATCCAAAAATTTGCGGTAGTCGTTACAGAGGCTATTCATTTCCTTTATTTCGTCTTCGTTTATTACCTCGTAAACATTTTTTCTCTTATAAGATAATTCATCAAATAATTCTTTATTTGTCATATCCATTTCCTTTCTGCTAATAATATGAAAAGTGGTGAGATGGGCAATTTTTAAAAGATTTACATGCTCTCAACTGTGTCTATTCCCAATAAATACAGTGCACTCTTAATAACGCTGCACGTTACATCAACTATTGCAAGTCTTGCCTTTTTAACCTCTATATCCACATCGTCCTTTAATATCGGATTGGTATTATAGAATTTATTGAATGCCTTTGTAAGATTAGTAACGTATCTGTTTATATAGAATGGCTCATTTTTTTCAGCTGCACTTATTATAGCCTCACCGAATGAATTTATATGCTTAATTAACGAATATTCCTCATCGGAGGTTGCTTTTGACATATCTGCATTACTGTAATCAATACCCTCTGCACGTCTTAGGATACTCTTGCCTCTTGCATAGCCATACTGACAATATGGAGCGCTCTCACCCTCAAAGTCGAGCATTGTATCCCAGGAGAATACAATATCCTTTTCACGCGAATTTTTTAAGAATGTATATAAAATTGCACCAATACCAATCTTTTTAGCCTTTTCGTCTATATCTGCCATATCGGGATTGTTTTCTACTATTATTGCTTTTGTCTTATCTATGGATTCGTTTAAAACATCCTCTAAAAATACCACATCACCGTTTCTTGTTGACATACTCTTACCCGGAAGCTTAACAAGACCAAAGCCGACGTGAGAACAATTCTTGCTCCATTCCCAGCCTGCTCTTTGCATTGTTGCAAAAATCTGCTTAAAGTGCAGCGCCTGAGGAGTACCAACAACGTATATATTCTTATCAAAGTTATATGTTCTGTGTCGGTAAAGCGCTGCAGCAATATCACGTGTTGCATAAATTGTAGCACCGTCTGATTTTAGTATTATGCACGGAGGCATATTCAAATCACTTAAATCAACAACCTGAGCACCATCGCTTTCTACAAGCAACTTTGCGTCTCTTAAAAGCTCAACAACCTCGTCCATTTTATCGGAATAGAACGCCTCTCCGTTGTATGAGTCAAACTTTACACCAAGCATTTCGTAGACACGCTTAAATTCAACAAGCGAAATATCCTTAAAATATGTCCACAGTGCAGTTGTTTCTTCGTCGCCATCTTCCAATAACTTAAAGTATTCTCTTGCCTCATCCTCAAGTGCAGGATTTTTCTTTGCCTCGTCGTGGAATTTAACGTATATCTTTAAAAGCTCGTTTATGGGGTCTTTTTCTATAACCTCTTTTACACCCCATCTTTTATATGCACTTATAAGCTTACCAAACTGTGTGCCCCAATCGCCCAAGTGGTTTAGCGATTGCACATTAAAGCCCAGATATTTATATATTCTTGCAAGCGAATTACCAACCGCAGTCGAAAATAAATGGCCTATATGGAATGGCTTTGCAATGTTGGGTGATGAATATTCCACAAGAACTGTCTTTCCACTGCCGAGTGTGGACTTACCCCAATCCTCACCTGCATTTTTTACACTGTTTATAACTTCACTCTCATATTTTGCTCTGTTAAAGAAAAAGTTAAGGTATCCGCCTACTGCCTCTACTCTTTCGAGATTTTCGTCATTATTAAACTTCTCACAAAGCTCCTTGGCTATAAGAGGCGGTGCTTTTCTCATAGTTTTTGCAAGTATAAAGCAAGGGAAAGCCAAATCGCCCATTTTTTCTTCGGGCGGAGTTTCGAGTACCTTTTCTACCGCTTCTTTTTCAAGCTCTGTAAGCTCTGCTATTTTATCTGTAACATATTGTTTAAAATCCATTTTCTATTTTTCCTCCGATTTTTGGATGTAAATTATTATTTACAAAACCTCTCTATATAATGATTTATAGCCTTATCAATTATTTTTATTGAGGTTTCTCTGTCGCTTACTTCATTTACTGCTGTTTCCTTGTTTTCGAGATTTTTGTAGACAGTAAAGAAATGGCTCATCTCATTAAATACATGCTTTGGAAGCTCGCTTATATCATTGTACATATTATAGTTAGGATCGCTGAATGGAATAGCAATAATCTTTTCGTCATTACGTCCGTTATCTATCATCGAAATAACACCTATCGGGTATGCTCTTACAAGCGTCATCGGTTCTATCTTTTCCGTACTAAGTAAAAGAACATCAAGCGGGTCGTTATCGTCGCCGTATGTGCGCGGAATGAAGCCGTAATTTGCGGGGTAATGCGTTGCGGTGTATAAAATTCTATCGAGCATAAGATATCCCGTTTCTTTATCAAGCTCGTATTTTTTCTTACTTCCCTTTGAAATCTCTATAACGCAGATAAAATCTTCCGCCGTGATTCTCTTCGGTGAAATATCGTGCCATATGTTTGACATACAAACTCACTCCTTCTGCAATCTCTTTCTGTAATTATAGCACAAAC
>JAZNPJ010000041.1:0-12849 GCA_045589635.1 Clostridia bacterium | reverse complement strand
CCGTATTTTACGTCGTAGCCTTTTTCGAGTATAATCTCTTTTGCAGAGTCGGTAACACTGAGAGTTGCACCTTTTTCGGCAAGCTTTTTGGTTATGTCTTTTAAAAGAAGGTCTATAATCTTTCTAAGCTCATCTTTCTTTAATGGCTTAAAGGTAACAATTTCGTCAATTCTATTGATAAACTCAGGCTTAAAGAACTGCTTTAGGCTCTTTTGAACGTTATCAGCAAGTGTTATTTCGCTATCCGACATAAATCCCGGTGCACTTGAACGATACTCCGAGCCCGCGTTTGTTGTCATAATAATTATTGTGTTTTCGAAGTTTATAATCTTGCCATGGCTATCCGAAATTCGTCCGTCATCTAAAATCTGCAAAAACAGATTAAATACCTCGGGATGTGCTTTTTCTATTTCATCAAGCAATATTACCGAGTAAGGGTTACGGCGTACTTTTTCGGTAAGCTGGCCTGCATCGTCATAGCCGACATATCCCGGAGGAGAACCTATAAGCTTTGATACGGAATGTTTTTCCATATACTCGGACATATCTATTCTTATAAGAGATTCCTCGTTATTGAACATTACCTCTGCAATAGTTTTTACAAGCTCGGTTTTTCCCACACCTGTAGGGCCTGCAAATATAAACGAAACGGGACGTTTCTTTGTTGTTATATCTGCTCTGCCGCGCCTTATTGCTTTTGATACTGCACACACTGCCTCGTCCTGACCTATTACTCTTTGATGGATTCTCTCCTCAAGCTCTAAAAGACGTTTTGTTTCGTCCTCAGTAAGTCGGTGAACGGGTATTTTTGTCCAGCTCTCTATTACCGAGGCAATATCATCAAAGGTTATCTCCGACTTTGATGATTCCTCCTTTGCCTTATTAAGCTTTTCTTCTAATCTTAGTTTTTCGGATTTTAAATTTGCAACCGCCTCAAAATCTGCTTTTTCAGTAGACTCTTCTATTTGTAAGTCTGTGTTTATGATATTTTCTTCTAATAGCTTAACATCATAAAGTGCCTTATTTTTTAAGTTTACACGTGAGCCTGCCTCGTCTATAACGTCTATTGCCTTATCGGGCAAAAAGCGGTCTGTTATATATCTCTCCGACAGCTTTACCGCAGATTCTATTATATTATCTGATATCTTTACATGGTGGAATGTTTCGTAATAATCTTTTATTCCCTTTAAAATTTCTATGCTTTCTTCTACTGACGGTTCGTCAATTATAACAGGCTGAAAACGACGCTCTAAAGCTGTGTCCTTTTCGATATGCTTTCTGTATTCGTTTAAGGTTGTTGCACCTATTATCTGTATTTCGCCTCTTGCAAGGGCAGGCTTTAAGATGTTTGCCGCACTCATTGCACCTTCGGCATCGCCTGCGGCAACAATGTTATGAATTTCGTCAATAACAAGAATAACCTTGCCAATCTCCTCTGCTTCCTTTAAGAGACTCTTAAGACGCGCCTCAAACTGACCGCGAAATTGCGTTCCTGCAACAAGGGCGGTAAAGTCTATAAGGTAGAGCTGATAGTCAAAAAGCTTTGGCGGAACCTGTTTTTCTATAATTCTGCATGCAAGTCCCTCTGCTACCGCAGTTTTACCAACACCCGGCTCACCTAAAAGAACGGGGTTGTTTTTTGAGCGTCTGTTTAAAATTTGTACAACTCTCTCTATTTCGCTGTTTCGGTTTACTACTCTGTCGACCTTGCCCTCTGACGCCTTTTGGGTAAGGTTTGTGCCATAAGTATCAAGCATTTTTGCCTTTTTTTGCTTCTTGCTCTTTTTATCTTCCCTACTTTCTTTTTTTGTGTCGTTTGCTTTTTCCTCGGGATTTGTATTCTTTTCGCCTTTTTGCATACCAAACATAAGGGGCATATTAGAGAATGCACCCTTCATAAAATCGGACAGTGAGCCTGTATGTGCACCGCCCTCCTCATTATCCGTAAACGGATTTGGCTCGTCTCCCTCCGAAAGACTTCCGAGCATTTCTTCAATATCCATACCCGATTCGTCCATATTTTCCATAAACTCTGTCATCTGGGCATTCATTGCCTCCATTTCGTCTTCGTTTATGCCAAGGCTTTCTATCATATTATTAAGAGGAGCAATTCCTAATTTTTTTGCGCACACAAGGCAAAGTCCCTCATTTGTTGTTTTGTCGCCTTCCATTTTTGTTATAAACAGGACTGCCACATTCTTTTTGCATTTTGCACATAATTCCATTTTTATGGTTAAAATCCCCTTTCGTTACGGATTATTCGTTTTCGTTAATCATATGCTTAAGACCCGGAATGTTGTTTGTTACCACAAAATCCGCGCCAAGGTCTATATATTTTCTTGCATCGTCAGGATTATCAAGAGTCCATGCACCTACGCGATAGCCTCTTTTGTGCAGGTCGTCTGCAACTGCTCTTGTTATAAGAGGCGCATTTAATAAAATTCCTGAATTCTCTCCAAGCTCGGGTAAGAGTGGCTCATATGCAGAATAGTCAAGAGTTGCATATGCAACAAGCATTATTAGTACGTTTTTATCTATCTTACGGATTTCTTTTAAATCTGTAAGAGAGCCTGTTATAATAGAGCGGTTGTATAAACCGCTGTTTTTTATAGTCTCTATAAAACCCTTATAGTCGGTAATCTCTTTTATTTCTATTATAGGCACACAATCATATATTACGCAATTATTTAAAAATTCAATCATTGTAGGAATTTTTAGTGTTTCGAAATCGCTTACATCATTCCCGAAATCTATATGAAATTGCATAAGCTCTGTGTATGTGTAGTCATTAAGATTCCCCGTACCGGTTGTAGTACGTTCAAGTGTTTCATCATGCATACACATAAAAACACCGTCTGCTGATTCTATAATATCGGTTTCTATACCCCAAAAGCCTGCCTTACCTGCACGCTCAAAAGACGGGATACTGTTTTCGGGCGCATGGTCAGAAAAACCTCTGTGCGCAACAAACCGCTCCTTTTGGCTTTCGAATATGTCCTCCCCGCTTATGGTGTATACCTTGTTTTCGTTCTTTTGTGCCTCGCTTATGGTCATATTTTCTGACGGGTCTACAACGTAGTCGGATACATCATTGGTGTTATCCCAGAAAAAGTTTATAATTGCTGCTATAAAGACAATAACAAATACAAATTTTAAAATTTTTCGCATATCTTAAAAAACACAGTATTTTGCCATATATTCTTCCATTGGCACAAGAACTTCACTGTAATTTCCACTCTCTTTTAGGTACTCGTATATATCCTTTACAGTTACAAGCGCGTGTACTCTTATGCCGAACTCCTCCATTACTTCGGTAATGGCAGTTTTGCCCTCTGTTGCACCCACCTCGCAACGGTTTACCGAGATGAACATATCGCTAACTGTTACATCGGCAGCACCCAGCACAACAGGCATAGTTTCACGAACAGCAGTACCCGCAGTTATAACGTCTTCGATTATTATAATTTTATCACCGTCCTGCGGTTTATAGCCAACAAGCGAGCCGCCCTCTCCGTGGTCTTTTTCTTCTTTTCTGTTAAAGAAATATGGCTTATCTATACCAAATTCATTATAAAGTGCCGCTGCACCTGCTGCCGCAAGAGGAATTCCCTTATATGCAGGGCCAAACATTGCACTAAACTCGTCGCCGATTGTTTCTTTTATAAGCTTAGCGTAGAATTTTCCCAATGTTGCAATTTGTGCACCTGTTTTGTAGTTACCTGTGTTTACAAAATACGGTGTGTTTCTGCCGCTTTTGGTCGTGAATGAGCCAAAGCGCAAAACATCCGCACTCATCATAAATTCTATGAATTCTTTTTTGGTTTGTGTTAACATAACTAAATTCCTTTCTTTTTTATCAGTTTTTAAAATATAAGTCTCTTAACTTCTTTAAAACTCTTTTTTCCATTCTTGAAACCTGCATCTGCGATACGCCAAAATATTCGGCAATGACCGACTGGCTTTTTTCGTTATAATAGCGAAGTATTATAAATTCGCGCTCATCGTCGTCTAATTTGTTCATACAATACTTAATAAAATCACGATTTTCGAGCATAAGAAGATTATTATCCTCAACACCGATAACGTTTGAAAGTGTAAGATGTCCGTCAGCAAATGCCTCATTTTCCAATGATGTTACAAAGGCTGCTCCTCCTGCACGATATGCGTCCTCTATAGTTTCTTCGGATAAATCAAGAATTCGGGCAACCTCTGCTGTTGTTATCTGGGCTTGTGCACGTTTTATCTTCTCCGCTCTGTAAAAAACCTCGTAAAGACGTCTGGGTATTTTTATAAAGCTCCCCTTGTCCCTGAAATACTTGCGTATTTCGCCAAAAACTGTAGGTGTTGCAAAGGTGGCAAATTTAACTCCTCTGTCGGGGTCAAATCTCTCCACTGCGTTTAGCAGTCCTATACATGCAACCTGATATATGTCGTCATATTCTATTCCGCGGTTTATAAATCTGCGCGATAAAATTTCAGCAATGTATATATAATTCTCCACAATTTTATCACGCAGTGTCTTGTCTTTGGTGTTTTTATATTGTGAAAAAAGCTCGTATTCGGCAGTTATAGGCTCTAAAACCTTTGTTGCCATTATTTTATCAGCTCCTTAGCTAATTTTAAGGAAGAATCAAATGCCTTTTTAGTAAGCTCGTCTTCCTTAAAGTTTTTACGTAAAACTAAATACAAATCATCACAGTTTATGTTATTTTCTTTTAATATTGTACTTTCCTTTAGAGGAATTCCGTAGCATATGCCATTTCGGTCTTTTAACCCGTCAACACCCGCTTGTCCAAGCTCTTCGGCGTTTAAGTACATTTCATCACAATAGTCAAGGTCCAAAAGCAGTGGCGAGGATTTTTTATCTACTATAAATACAAATGAATTGTCTTCTTGTAAATTAAGCATAAATCTTGCCTCTAATACACGGCTGTACTCAGCTTGCTCAACCTCATCTGAAAATCCGTTATACACCATAAGTGCATTTTTTTCACCATTGTTGTCGACATCAGATATATGCTCTTCTATTCCTGTCCTGAGTGTTGCAAGCGACTCGTCAGTTATATGTGAGTATGTACCTATTACAACATTTATATCATATTCCACTCGTGTAGAAACCTGATATATTGTAATAGCAACTGCAAGCAACATACAAACAACAACTATAGTATGTACTTTATAGTAATCCCAGAAGTACTCCCACCATTTCTTAGTGAACAATGGAGGTATTTCGCCATATTTTTCTGCCATTTTTTCACGTCCTTTTTAATATTTAGCCATAAATCCTGCAACAATCTTTGTAAGCTTTACAAAATCCTCGCAAATAATATATTCGTTTATCTGGTGAGCGCCTCCTTCTTCGCCAAAGCCTCTGCCGCCGCCAAACATTACAGACCTTGGTGAGCCATATAGTGTGAACATTGGTAAATCTGAAAGACATGCTCCGCATTTTTTCATTGGTGTGCCAACTTCTTCGGAAAGTGAACAGATAGTATCTACTGTAAAATCATTGTCCTTGCCCTCTACATATTTGAAAAATCTTGTTTTTCTTTCTATTACAGGCGGATTTAAACCGATTTCTTCGAATTCATCTGCAACCGCACTCTTTATATCTTCAAACTCTTTATTTATTTGCGCTTCATCTTTATCAGTATAGAATGTAACCTTAAATGAGCCTTTATCCATATTAACTCCGCCTGCTTCGCCAACTGCAAAATTCATAATTCTTGTTGCGTTTTTAACAACATCAGTTCCCGTAAATAATGGGTTTGCCTCTAACTCTGCTTTTCTTCTTTGTTCGAACTTTTCAAGCTCACGTACCAGAAGATTTAAGCCTTTTAGTGCCTTTGAGCAGTTACTCTCGGATGTTTTTGAGCTTACACTGAATAAAAGCTCTGCACCGCCGCAGCCGCTGTCCCACAACTCTCCACAAAGACCATCAACATTTAAGCAGTCATCGCACGGATATTTAAGGCACGCAGCCAGTGCACCGTTTGAGCCGCCATGCTCCTCATCACAGTATGCGCTAAATACTAAATCATAGTCAAGAACAATTCCCTGCTCCTTCATTTTCTTTATAAGGAACATTCCAAGCGCACAACCGTATTTATCATCACAAGCGCCTCTGCCATATATTTTACCGTCCTTTATTTCTCCGCAAAGAGGATCAAACTTCCAACTTGCAGGATCGCCAATTTCGACAGTATCATGGTGTGCCGCTATCATAAGTCTTCTCTCGTGATTTTTTCCAGGTATTACAACTGAACAGTTTTTTCTGTTCTCTAGGTTTCTGCCCGGATAGTAATCTGGATGATTTTCTATTCCCTCAATTTCGAGCGGTGAGTATACCTCTGCCTCATAGCCTATTTTTCTGAACCATTCGCCAATATACTCTGCGCACTCTGTTTCGTTTCCGTGTGAGCCGAAGTTCTCGGAGTTGATTTTTATTAAATCGCTTAAAATTTCAAAAAGCTCTTGCTTGTCCTTTTCAATTACCTCAAAAAATGTTTCTTTTAAGTTATTCATTGTCTTTTCCACCTTTATATAAAATTCTACATATGTTAATTATAACATAATAGCCGTGCAATTTCAACCATAACACACAAAAATTAAAAAAAAGTACACAAATAAAAACAAAAAGAGCAAATTTTGCTCTTTTTGTTACGTTTACATATCAGAACGGTATCAATTCGTCATTCATAGGATTGCCATATTCGCAAACACTGTATGCTTCTGCAAAAACAACCTTGCTTCCTCTTTCCTTGCCGTATCTCTTTATAAGTGAATCACGGAACATAAGTGCCGGCTCTGCTTGTCTGTACTCAGACTGACCTGCCTGCTTTGCTTTTTTGATTGTTTCAAAATCCGCCTTTGAGCCATCACGCGGAACACGTGGTCCGTGCAGCCATTCAAGTCTTTCCTCTTTACCCTCAGGAACATTTTCGTGGTCAAATACTGTATATGGAAGCCATTCATAAACCTGTGATTCGTGAAGGTCGAACATCTTGAACTTGTCATCTATAACATCATCAATATCAACCATTATATCACCATAGAAAGACGGGTTCTTGAAGCGGTCATACACATATAAAATTACAGGCATATCTCTCATTGCCTTAACCTCAGGACAGTAGTTTGGAACTGTTAGAAGATATGACGCATCCTGAACAAGAATAGCAGTGTTTCTATGGTCTGCGTGATAGTCGTTAGGTCTGCATGTGAAAATAATATCGGGATTAAACTCTCTTATTTCGCGGACAAGTCTTGCTCTGTTTTCTAATGTTGCCATAAGCTCACAGTCGTGAGAATCTTCCCATACGTCGTATTCAATGCCTGCAAATTCTGCTACTGCAAGCGATTCCTTACGACGTCTTACTCTTATTTCCTCGCGACCCATTGTCTGGTGTCCTCCGTCTCCGTTACACAACGATAAAAACTTTACCCTGTGTCCTGCTCTTGCATATTTAAGTGCCAGGCCGCCGCATCTGAAGTCATTATCATCAGGATGTGCACCTATCATCATTGCTCTTATCTGTTTCATAATAAAGTCCCCCTTTTTATTTGTATAAGATAAAGAAAGAATATCACACAAAAAAATAATTTGTCAACAAAAACGAAAAAAAACAAAATATCCAATACATTTTACAAAAAAATCGCCCATTACCGGGCGACAAACACAATGCAAAAGGCATTCCAGGTAGAATCTGTTTTAGCAAAATAAATCATGTACGGGTCCCCACCCTTACAAATTTTGCCATATCACTCCCTTGTAAGCTTGGGTCGTGTAAGCTTTGTGATATGTTTTAGAGATGGTACAAGAGAGAATTCCATCAATGCAACTGACAAAAGAGAGAAATAATGTCATCATCAACACAACGGTCGTGTTCACAAATAACAAAAAGATTAGTTTACCTTTGAAACAAAAAACCCTAAATTTCAAAAAGCAAGAAGGACTTTTTATTTTTTGTGTTGCCTCTGCCAGATTCCACATGGACTGCTCCACATTTATAAAATGTGGAAATCACACCGCGTCATATTGATTATATCATAAATGTACGTCAAAAACAAGGCTTTTTTTAAAAAAGTTAAATTTTGGAAGCTGATTTTTGAAAATATGACACTTACAAAATATAATAACCCACAAGAGAGGAGGTGAACGAGGATGTATAAATGTACAGACAAAGGGGCACTGCCGGCTATGGAGGAGCATCACATTGGCGGAGAATACTATGACGAGGAATACAACGAAGAGTATGAAAAAAACTTTTGCAGTGATTGTAACGAAAGAATTGAATTTTCTGATGACCGCTATATGTATGAGGAGCGGTGCGTATGTGCTAACTGCTTAAAAGAACTTCTGTTTGAAGAATTTTCAGCGGACTTGCGCATAAAGGAGGGGACATAGCAAACACGAGAGGAGGTGCACCAAAGATAGAGCAAGACACCAAAAAATTGCTTTCCGATAAAGAGGAGTGCTTTTGCACAATTTACGCAAAATGCTTTGACGCACCTAAAGCCTATTCAAGAGCATATAATTGCGATTTAAACACCGCAAAGACAAATGCTCTGACGCTTTTGGAAAATGAGCACATAAGAGAAAGAATAAAGCAAATAAAAACTGCACGGTTTGAAAGAGAAATGATAGACGCAGATGATGTTATAGGTATGTACATCAAAATTGCATTCGCAGATGTGGCTGATTTTATTGAGTTTGGCAAAAAAACAACACTCGACGAGAACGGTAACGAAATCATAACAAACGAAATAAATCTAAAAAACGAATGCGGAGAGGATTTTGATGCAGTAGCAATCTCGAGCATATCAAACTCAAAAACAGGCTGGAAGGTGAATTTCTACGATAAAATGAAAGCTCTCGAATGGCTCGGAAAGCATCTGGGACTTGATTGCGAAAAAGAAACCGAAAAGTCCCAAACAGGAATAATTATTTTACCGTCAGTAAATGACGGGACCAAGAAAGGAGAAAGTACATATGAACTGGAAGAATGTACCAAACGTGAATAATGACAACAACGAAGAAGATATAGACGCTCTTCGTGCCGATGCAAAAAAGTATCGCGAACAACTGCAGGAGAGGCAGGCTTTTGATGAAAAGGTAAAACAAATAAGAGAAAACTGGCAAAAAGAGGCCGAGGCGGTAAAACGCGTTGTTCCCGAGTTTGATTTTGAAAAAGCAATGCAAAACAAAAAGTTTTATAACCTTATTATGCGTGGCGAGTCAATTCCTATTGCTTATCTTGCTATAAATAACGGTGAGCAACAGGACTCTGTCTCAAAAAGACGTGTAATTGTCCAGAACGGTCAAAGTACATCAAATGCAAACGGCTCACCGGAGGCAAATATTGCAGGAATGTCCGACGAGGATTTTGCAAAATATGTAAAAAAATTAAAGAACAGATAACAAGAAAGGAAGTTATAATCTATGGCAAACGAAACAATTCTTAATTTAAACACAACCACATCATCAGGTATTGAACCTTTATATCAACCGATACTGAACAGACATCTTGTATCATCTGCAAAAACAGAGATGATACATCATCAATTCGGTCAAAAAGCAAAAATGGAAAAGGGCAAGGGCAAGATTGTTGCCTGGGATAAAATGAGTCCGTTGCCTTTGGCAAAAACACCTCTTACAGAAGGTATTACACCTGAGGGTACTTCAATGAACATATCAAGAGTTACAGGAATTCCGAAGCAGTACGGTGCATACATCGCAACTACTGACCAATTCGACTTCTTTACTCCCGACCCATCACCCGAGATTTTAAGAATAAACGAAACTCTTGCAAATAATGCGGGCGAAACACTTGATTCTCTTACTGCGGACGTTTTGGCAACAGGACTTAATGTACACTATGCAGGAGGAAAAAGTGCACGTTCAGAGCTTGTTGAGGGCGACGTTGCAACAATAGACACAATAAGAGAAATTGTAAGAACACTAAAGGTTAATAAAGCAAAGAGAATAGACGGTAAGTACGTTGCAATCGTACATCCCGACATTGCACACGACCTTATGAGCGACGAAAAATGGATTCACGCTCAACAGTATCAGGCAAGAACTCCTCTTTTTGAGGGCGAGGTTGGCGAGCTTTATGGTGTAAGATTTGTAGAAAGTCCGCTTGCAACTGTATTTAGAGGCGAAAAGCTTGCAGGATATGACGAACTTACAATTTTGCGAGTTGAACCTGAGCTTAGCGGTGTTGTGATTGCAGAAAAAGTTCCTGTTGATGATATCGAACAGCTTGAAGGCAGAAGTGTTCTTATCGGCAACAAAAAATATACAATTTCCTTTGTTACGGAAGGCACCGACAACCAAACTGTTATTGTCTTTGATGAGTCAATAGACTCTGCATTTATAGAAGCAGATATGAAGATATACCCCGGCGAGGGCGCAGCCTCATCAAAGCCTGTTTATTCAACTCTGATTCTTGGTGCTGACGCTTATGGCGTAACTGACCCTAAGAGCACACTTGAGAATATTACAAAAGCACTTGGCTCTGCAGGTAGCGGAGACCCGTTAAACCAAAGAGCTACTATGGGCTGGAAGTCTTATCACTTATGTAAAATTCTTACTAATATGTATATGGTAAGACTTGAATCATTAGCAACAGCCTGAGAAATTTTCTTGCTGAGCGAAATAATCTTCATATCTTACAGCTTGCCGGGTCTTGAAGTATCTGCATACGTCTGCGGCCCGGCAAACTGCAACCTATTTTGATTATTTCACTCATCTGTAATCATTGTGCAAAATCCTCATTATTCATATCTCGTAGGGGAAAGTCTTGCGCCCTACAATGTGCCCGTATAAAAATTTCGTACATTGTAGGGACCGGCGACCCCGACGGTTCACAAAAAGGGGACACTAAAAACAATTAAATAAATGGAGGTAAAATTTATGTCAAACAAAGAATATCTTGATGAACTTGTAGAGGTATATGTCAGAAAGCCTGAAGGGGAGGCAGACAACGCCTTTGTTGTAACACTAAACGGAGTAAATTATCAAATCCGCTATAACGAAAAGGTAAAAGTACCACGAAAAATTGCACTTATAATAGAAGAAAGCGACAGAAATATGGCAAAAGCCGACGAAGCCGCAGCAAGATTCTTAGATAAATTTTTGGGTAATTGTTAGGAGATAAGACTATGAGTTCTATATCTGGGAACAACAAACAAAAAACAATATCAAAATTTTTAGGCATTAACCGCCGCGAAAGCTCTCAGGACGGAGAAATGCTAAAAGCCATAAATATTTGTGCCGACGAATATCCCTGCTTAAAAACTGTTAAGGCTCCAAAAAAGCTTACAATGACCGACACAGACTCAAAAACCATAACCAACATACGTGCTGCCATTGTACCGGGCGGAAAATATGACGGAACATTTACAGGTGTTGCAGGGACAAGCTTCTATTATAAAAACAAAAAAATACCTTTCTTTTGCGATGCTTGTATTCCCGAAACCGGGGAGGTATCCCTTATTGAGCATAACGGTAATATCATAATCTGTTGTTATAACAGCTTTGAGGACAGATGCCTGTTATTTTATAACTACAATAATTACGCCAAACACGGCGAAGGCACATCTGTAGGATATGTTACCCGCTGTGATTGCGCACAGTTTGTTTCTTCATCAAAAAACTGGTTAAAAACACTTCCTGCCGCAGCAGATAATTACACCAGCACAACCTACAGATTTTACGGCGATTCAAACCCTCACTTCAGAAACTTTAGTGTTGGCGACAGTATTGTAATAGATAATCTGTATTCAAAATACAACAAGAATACAGGCCGTAATACTTACGATTATGCAAGAGAAACACTTATCCGCCAAAGTCGTTTTCAGGGTGCAGGTACCGAAGATGAGGTAGTATGTATTGTAACTGCTGTAGATGCAAAGCCTAACGGTCAAATGAGCACTCTCGACTATGTTGCATATAACATTAACGGGGAGGTTGTATATCCTAAAGGATATATTGCCTTTGACTATAATGATGCAGGATACCGTATAACACCCCCGGATCATTCAGGCGCCGTTATACGAAAAGCAATGCCCATTATGAACAGTGTTTGCATACATAACAACAGACTTTGGGGCGTAAATCCCAATGGTGAGTACATATATTCGTCAAAAACAGGGGATTTTCGTGAATTTAATCGCTTTCACGGACTTTCCTCTGACAGCTACTACGTGGGAATAGGCAGTGCCGGAGGTTTTGTGGGAATATATCCATACAGAAATTATGTTTTAGCTTTTAAAAAGGACTGCATTTATATAATAAGCGGAACACAGCCTTCAAACTTCACAATATCTCGCACAATAGAAGGCTTTGGCTGCATTGACATAAAAAGCTGCTCTATATGCGGAGGAAATCTTTACTTCCTCTCGGAAAACGGCTTTTATCGCTTTGACGGTCTTAGTTTTGAGCTTATTTCAAAAAAACTTAATCATAAATACGTGTCCGCCACGGGCTTTGGTACAACAAACAAATATTATGCATATTCCATAAGAGATGACGGCGAAAAAGAGCTTTTGGTTTTCGACGAGGTCTTTAATGTATGGCACACCAGAAGTTCTTATGAGCCAATACTCGGTTTTTTCTCTGATTTGGGTGATGTTTACGGTGTAGGAAGCAACGCCATTTATCTGTTAGAAAGTGAGGAAAACACAGACTGGACTATGGAAACCACTAACTTCTTTGAGGACGATTGCTCCAACTCTTACATAAATGAGATTTGGATAAGAGCAAAATTTGCACGGGGCAAAACCATTCGTACATTCACAACCACCGACGGCGGTTCATACATTGAACACGAAACCATTGAAGGCACA